>JAFAED010000128.1 GCA_023424275.1 Pseudomonadota bacterium
GATTTCTGCATCCGGCACCCGTCGACGATCGGTCCGCCGTCGACCAGGTCGAGCGACGGGCCCGCGCGGCGGATGCGGTCGACGAACAGGAACGCCATCGCGGGATCGATCGCGAGCGTCGTCGCACCGATCTCGCGCAAGGCGCCGACGACGAGGTCCGACGGACTCTCATCCTCCTCCCACAGCCGCAGTTCGACCTCGATCTTCAGGTCGGCTTCGAGCGTCCCGAGCTCGAACGCGGGCGCGATGACGATCGGCTTGCCGCGCGCGGGCAGCAGCATCGCGACGAGCCGCTCGGTTGCGCCCCACGGGACCCCGGCGAAATAGCGCAGGCTCGCGCCCGCCCCGATCAGCAGCGGGTCGGCGCCGTTCGCATGCATCAACCGCCGCGCCTTTTCGATGCGCTGCTCGCGTTCCGCCGCCGTGATCGGCGCCGCGCGGTTCGCCCAGGCGGTGATGGCGGCAAGTTCCTGTGCGGCGGTCGATCCGCCGATTCCGCTGGTCATGTCAGGCTCCGAAACGTTTGAGGTCAAAGGGGGCAAGGTCGAACGGCGGCGCATCGCCCGCGACGAGCGCGGCGATAGCATCGCCCGTCGTCGCGGCAAGTGTCAGGCCGAGATGCTGGTGGCCGAAGGCATAATAGAGGTTCGCCGCCCGATCGCTCCGCCCGATCGCGGGCAGATAGTCGGGCAAGGTGGGCCGGGCGCCCATCCATTCGGCGCCGGGCAAGCCGAAGGAGAGGCCGAGCGCGGCGACATGGCGGCGCAGCCGCGCCCATTTGCGCGGATCGGCGGGACTCGCGCTGCGGCCGAATTCGACGAAGCTCGCCGCGCGCAGTCCCGACCGGAAGCGCGTGACGATCATCGAGCGATCCTCGAACACCACCGGGGGCATAGCGGCCGGCCAATCGGTTTCGGCCGACTGGATATGATAGCCGCGCTCGGCGATGATCGGCACCTTGTGGCCGGCGGGCGCGAGCAACGCCCCCGACGCCGCGCCGCCCGCGATGACCATCGCGTCGGCGGTGTGGCGCGTCCCGTCGGCGGCGATCGCGACCGCACGGCCGTCCTCGATCGCCAGCCGCGCGATCCTGGCATCGATTCGCGTGCCCCCCGCGGCGTCGAAGCCGGCGCGCAACGCGGCGCCGAGCGCGTCGAGGTCGGCGATCTGCCCCGACCCCCCGATATGCACCGCGCCGGCAACGGGCGCCGACGTCAGTGCCGCGAGCCGTGCCAGTTCGTCCGCGGTCGCGTCGCGCATCGATGCGCGGCCAATGTCGGCCGCGCCCCAGTGCGCCCGTCCCTTCGCTGCGCTCACCGTATTTTCCCACACAATATAGTGACCATCCTCGATCAGCAGGTCGGCGGCACCGATTCGATCGAGCAGCCGGCGCCAGGCGCCCATCGCATCGCCGAGGGCATCGGACAGCGCCGCGCGTCCGCGTTCGAATCGCGCCGGACGGGTCGCGGCAACCAGCCGCAGCGAGAAGGGCAGCCAGGCGGCGATGTCGCGAAACGGCAGCGACAGCGCGCCGCCGCGCCAGAACAGGCGGTGCGACATCGAACGGATCGTCGCGCGCGATGCGAGCGGTTCGACCTGTTCGATGGCGATATGGCCCGCATTGCCCCATGATGCCGCTGGGGCAGTCGGGGGCGAATCGATCAACGCGACAGAAATACCGCGCTTTTGCAGCGTGATAGCGGTGGCGAGTCCGACGACGCCGCCGCCGATGACGACGGCATTTTGAGGCTTGGACGGGCGAGATGGAAAATCATTTGGCATCTTGTATCATATACCGTATACGATCCGAAGCTTCAACGGAGGTAATGAATGAGCGTGATAAGGACACTGTGGGAAGGCGTATATCCCGCAGCTACCACCCAGTTCGCCGAAGATCTGTCGGTCGATTATGATGCAACCCAGCGCGTGCAGAGCGCCCTCGTCGACGATGGGGTGACCGGGCTCATCATCCTCGGCACGTGCGGCGAGAATAATTCGCTCGAGCCCGACGAAAAGCGCAACATTCTTCAGGGCGCGGTCGAGGCGGTTGCGGGCCGGGTGCCCGTCGTTGCGGGCGTGTCCGAATTCACCACCGCGCGCGCTATCCAATATGCGAAGGATGCCGAAAAGCTCGGCGCCGACGCGATCATGCTGCTCCCCGCGATGGTCTATGTGCCGACGCCCGAAGAGTTGCAGGCGCATTTCCGCGCGGTGGCCGAGGCGACCGCGCTGCCGGTCATGCTCTATAACAATCCGCCTGCGTACCGCGTCGATGTCGATTTCGCGACGCTCGAGGCGTTGCGCGACGTGTCCAACATCGTCGCGATCAAGGAAAGCGCGCCCGATCCGCGCCGCTTCACCGACGTCTTCAACCGTTTCGGCGATCGTTACACGGTGATGGCGGGGCTCGACGACGTCGCGCTCGAGGGGCTGTTCCTCGGTGCCAGCGGCTGGGTCTCGGGCCTCACCAGTGCGTTCCCGACCGAATCGGTCCGTCTTGTCGAGGCGTTCAATGAGGGCAAATATGACGAAGCGCTGGCGATCTATCGCTGGTTCATGCCGCTCCTTCATCTCGACGCCGACCATGATCTCGTCCAGTCGATCAAGCTCGCCGAAGAGATTATGGGGCGCGGCTCGGAACGCGTTCGCATGCCGCGCTTGCCGCTCGCCGGCCAGCGCCGCAAGGATGTGATCGCAATGGTCGAAAAATGCGCGGCAACCCAGCCGAGCAAGGTCGCGGCCTGAACGAACGGGCGGGGATGTCCATGCGCCACACCTTCTTCTGCATCGACGGCCACACTGCCGGAAATCCGGTCCGGCTGGTCGCCGGTGGTGCGCCGCTCGTCCGCGGAGGGTCGATGGCCGAGCGGCGCCAGGATTTCCTCGACCGGTTCGACTGGATTCGCACCAGCCTGTGCTTCGAGCCGCGCGGGCACGACATGATGTCGGGCGGTTTCCTTTATCCGCCGACGCAGGCGGATAGCGACATCGGCATCTTGTTCATCGAAACGAGCGGCTGCCTGCCGATGTGCGGCCATGGCACGATCGGGCTCATCACCTTCGGGCTCGAGAACGGGCTGATCACCCCGCGCACCCCCGGCCAGCTGCGCGTCGAGGTGCCCGCCGGCACGATCGACATCGAATATGGCACCGAGGGCGACCGGGTGGCGTGGGTCCGCATCCGTAACGTGCCCTCCTATCTTGCCGCCGAGGGCGTCGAAATCGACGTTCCCGGTTTCGGCCGGCTCAAGGTCGATGTCGCTTATGGTGGCAATTATTACGCGATCGTCGAACCGCAGGGCCCCTATATCGGCCTCGATGCGCTCGGCGCGTCGCGCATCGTCGAATTGAGCCGCACCGTCCGCTCTTTGATGCAGAAGGTTTGCGAGCCGGTGCATCCGGTCGACCCGCGCATTCGCGGGGTGAGCCATGTGATGTGGACCGACCGCCCCAAGGGCGAGGACGCCGACGCCCGCAACGCGGTTTTCTATGGTGAACGCGCGATCGATCGCAGCCCGTGTGGCACGGGTACATCGGCGCGCATGGCTCAACTCGTCGCCAAGGGACGACTCAAGGTCGGCGACCGTTTTGTCCATGAAAGCTATATCGGCAGCCGCTTCATCGGGCGCGTCGAGGACGAGGCGACGCTCGGCAGCACCCCCGGCATCATTCCGTCGATCGAAGGGTCGGCGATCGCGACCGGATTCAACACGATCTGGGTCGATCACGCAGACAGCTTCTGGAATGGATTTTCGGTGCTATGAGGCGTGAATGAGCCTCATTATCCGAAACCTCTCCGACCAGCTGGTGGACCTCGTCCGCGACCGCATCCTTTCGGGTGCCGTTTCCAGTGCCCACGCAATCCGGCAGGACGCGCTTGCCGCCGAACTGGGCGTCAGCAAGATCCCGCTGCGCGAGGCGCTTGCCCGCCTCGAAGAAGAAGGACTGGTCCGATCGCAAGCGAACCGCGGCTTCTTCGTACGGGCGCTCAGCGCGTCGGAAGCGCAGGAAGTCTATGAACTGCGGATCAAGCTGGAACCCGACGCCACCGCGCTGGCGGCGTTGCACGCAACCGCGGCGGACCATGCGCATGCCATCGAAACGCTCGATACGCTCGATCACGTCACCGACGAACATGGCGACGGCGTGGGCGCCTTCAACCGCGCATTCCACCGTGCCTTGTTCCGGCCGTGCGGCCAGCCGATCACGGTCAGCATTCTCGAACGCCTGCAAGTGCTTTCCGAACGCTATGTGCGCGTCCACCTCGAACCGCTTGGGCGCGACGAGCGCGCGAACGAGGAGCATCACCAGTTGCTCGAAGCCTGGCTCGCGCGCGATGCCGACAAGATTTCCGCGCTGGTCGATGCGCATATTCGCAAGACGCTGGACGATCTCAGGCAGCAACTCGGCGACGATTGACACGGGAGCCGGCTGCCCGTCGGCTCCAATATTTGGGAGGAGCAATAGGTGGCAGCAGGTTTTTTCGGGCCGATAAAGCCCATCGCGGTTTCACAGCAGGAGGCGGGGCATAGCCTGCGCGCCACGCTCAGCTGGCCGCATCTCGTCGCGCTGGGGGTCGGCGCGATCGTCGGTACCGGCATCTATACGCTGACCGGGGTCGGCGCCGAGCGCGCCGGTCCGGCCGTGATCCTCGCCTTTGCCATCGCCGGTGCGGTCTGTGCCTGCGCCGCACTTGCCTATGCCGAACTTGCGACGCTGATCCCGACGTCGGGAAGCGCTTACACCTATACCTATTCGGTGCTCGGCGAGGCGCTCGCCTGGATCGTCGGGTGGAGCCTGATCCTCGAATATTCGCTCGCCTGTTCGACCGTCGCGGTCGGCTGGTCGGGCTATCTTGTCGGCTGGATCCAGTCGGCGGGCATATATCTGCCACCGGCGCTGTTGTCGGGTCCGCACGCGGGCGGCATCGTCAACCTGCCGGCGGTGCTCGTTGCGCTCGCCGTGGCCGGCATGCTGATGGCGGGCACGCGCGAAAGCGCGACGCTCAACATCATCCTCGTCGTCATCAAACTTGTCGCGCTGTCGATCTTCGTCGCCTTTGCGGCGCCCGCCTTCAACGGCGAAAATCTTCAGCCCTTCATGCCCTATGGCTTTGCCAGCCATGTCGACGCCAGCGGCGCGACCAAGGGCGTCATGGCGGCGGCGGCGATCGTCTTCTTCGCCTTCTACGGCTTCGATGCGGTCGCGACCTCGGCCGAAGAAACGAAGAATCCCAAGCGCGACCTGACGATCGGCATCATCGGGTCGATGGCGATCTGCACGCTCATCTACATGCTCGTCGCGATCAGCGCGGTCGGGGCGATGCATTATACGACGCTCGGCAATTCGCCCGAACCGCTCGCGCTGGTGCTGCGCACGCTCGGCCATCCGGTCGCCTCGCACCTTGTCGCGCTCGCGGCGCTGATCGCCTTGCCGTCGGTCATCCTCGTGATGATGTACGGGCAGAGCCTCGTCTTCTTCGTGATGAGCCGCGACGGCTTGCTGCCGCGTTCATTGAGCCGCGTGTCGGCGCGCACGGGTACGCCGGTGTTCGTCACCGGCGTCACCGGCATCTTCGTCGCCGCGGTCGCCGGCTTCTTCCGCCTCGACGAGATTGCCGAACTCGCTAATGCCGGAACGTTGATCGCCTTCATCGCGGTCGGCGTCTGCCTGATGGTCCTGCGCAAGCGCGCGCCCGACCTGCCGCGGGTGTTCCGTTGCCCGGCGCCCTATGTCGTCGGTTCGCTCGCGGTGCTTGGCTGCCTCTATCTGCTGTTCAGCCTGCCCAGCATGACGCTGGTCCGCTTCCTCGGCTGGAACATCCTCGGCATCCTCGTCTACCTCGCCTACGGGCGGGCGCGCAGCCTGGCGCGGCGCGACCAGGCGGTCGTCGGGATCTGACGACAGGCCTCGCAACCCGCCCCATGGCCGGTACCGGCATGGGGCGGGGAGCCTCGGGCCGCTCGGACATGCTGGCGGCCTAGCGGCGCAAGCGCCGTTTGACGCGTTCCCACAAGGATGTTCGCCGGTCCGCGCCGGCATGCGCGCCGCCAAGCCGGGCGGCGGGCTGGCCTGCAAACAGGATGCCGAGCATATCCTTGGTCAACCCCTCAGGGACGGCGATCCTTGCCGAACCGGTGTCTTGCAATATCCCGTCGACGAAGACTTCGACCGTCGGGGCCTCGGCCCACAGGACAAGATGATCCGCCCCCCATTCGACCTTGCCGGGCGTGCATCCGCCGGACGGCCTCATGGCGACGGTCGACCGCGCCGGCACGGCAACTTCTTCCGCCCATGGCTCGAGCCACAGGAACAGCGTATCCGGGCCTGGATTGCATAGGCTCCACTGATGGTCGGGGCCGGTCATTCGGTGAGCTTTTCAGATCGAGGCAATAGGCGCAACCCGTTGGCCGCGACGCGCTCGCGGCATTTCCCAAAAAAGAGGGCGACCGCATCGCTACGGCCGCCCCAGTCGTCAGGATGACGGAAATTTTTACGGCGCGCTGACGGCCTCAGGCAGCGCAGGATTGAAGCCCGGGGGGTTCACCCCGCCGTCGGCGATGAACTGGTCGAGCCGGGCTTCGAGGACGGGCAGCGGCACCGAACCCAGCGCGAGGATCGCATCGTGGAAATGACGCTGGTCGAACTTGTCGCCGAGCGCGGCTTCGGCCTCGGCGCGTTTGCGGCGGATCAGCATCTCTCCCAGCTTGTAAGCGAGCGCCTGTCCGGGCCAGGCGATGTA
>JAFAED010000177.1 GCA_023424275.1 Pseudomonadota bacterium
CGCGAGTTGCGCGGTCTTGGTCATGCCGTAATGCACCATCTCGGCGGGCGGCAGCAGCCCGCTCTCGCTGGCGATGAAGATCACGCGGCCCCAGTTGTTTTCGAGCATTTTCGGGAAATAATGCCGCGACAGCCGCGCACCGCTCACCACATTGACCTCGAAGATATTGTGCCAGTCGGCGTCGTTGATTTCGGCAAAGGGCTTGGCTTCGTAAATGCCGAGATTGTTGACGAGGATGTCGGTGTCCGGGACTGCGGCGATGAGTGCCTCGGCACCTTCGGCGGTCGCCGGGTCGGCGAGGACGGCGCGGATCGTTCCCGATTTTGCCAGTTCGGCCGCCGCTTCGTCCAGCTTCGCCTGATTGCGTCCGGTGATGACGACGTCGACGCCTTCCTCGGCGAGACGCTTCGCGATCGCGAAGCCAATGCCGGCGGTCGATCCGGTGACGATGGCGGTCTTGCCTTTGAGTTTCAGGTCCATGAGTGCGTTCCTTTCACGTCTTGGTTCGTGTTCGATGCGCCGAAGATAGCGTTTCACGCCATTGTTGATTAGAATGCGCTTCATCATTTCAGTGGTGATTTCGAATCAGGAATGGCGATGGACAATCGGTTCGGCGATATCGAAACCTTTCTTGCGGTGGCGAACGGCGGCAGCCTTGCGGCGGCGGCCAAGGCGATGCGGCTCACGCCATCTGCGGTCAGCCGCAGCATCGCCCGCCTCGAACAACGTCTTGGTGTCACGCTGATGCGCCGCACGACGCGCTCGCTCGCACTGACCGGCGAAGGGCAGGCCTATCGCGAACGGATGAGCGTGCTGCTCGCCGATATTGCGAGCGTCGAGGCAGGGTTGGGATTGGAGGGGCAGGGGCCGCGCGGCCTGTTGCGTATCAACGCATCGCCCTCGATCGGGACCATGGGCCTGGTGCCGATCCTGCCGCGCTTTACCGCGCGCTATCCCGATATCACCATAGACCTCACCCTGTCCGACGCGATCGTCGATCTGGTCGAGGAGCGGGCGGATATCGCGATCCGTATCGGGCCCTTGCGCGATACCAGCCTGCGCGCGAAAAAGCTGGGGCACAGCCCGATGGTGCTGGTCGCCAGCCCCGACTATCTGGCGCGTCGCGGGACGCCGCAAACACCAGACGATCTGGATGCGCACGATTGCCTGCGTTTCAGCTTTCGCCGTTCGATCGACAGTTGGCCGTTCCGCGTCGGCGGCAAGATCGTTCAGCGGCCCGTCCATGGCAGTTTTTTCGGCAATTCGGGTGAGGTGGTGCGCCAGATGGCCGTGGCGGGCGGCGGCATCGCGCGGCACGGGCGCTTCCACGTTGCGCAGGATCTGGCGGCGGAGCGGCTCGTCGAGGTGCTGCCCGGCTATAATCCCGGTGACGGCGAGGATATTCACGCCCTCTATGCGCCCGAGGACCGGGCGGCGGCGCGCATCCGCGCCTTCCTCGATTTTCTCGACGAGGAACTGGTGATCGAAGGCTAGCCGATCCGGTACGGCACCACATCGCGCCGGTCGGGATCGACGAGGATCGGGCGGTCGCTTGGCGGGAAGGCACGCTGGTCGCAATCGTCGCGCGGGCAGATGCGGCACGAGAGGCCGATGCGTGTCGCGGCTTGCGGTGCGGTCACGTCCACGCCGTCGGCATAGACGAAATCGGCAGCATATTGCGCTTCGCATCCGAGCGCGACGGCGTAGCGGCGGGGCGAGCGCGCATAGCTGCCCGACGGCTTCACCAGCCCCTTTGCCATCGAGACATAGCGCAGGCCGTCGGGCGTTTCGGCAAGCTGGAACAGGATGCGATCGGGGATCGCCGCAGCCTCGTGCACAATCCATAGCGGACAGGCGCCGCCAAAGCGCGCGAACTGGAGCCGTGTCGCCGAATGTCGCTTGGTGATGTTGCCCGCCATGTCGACGCGGCAGAAGAACATCGGAATGCCGCGCGCGCCGGGGCGCTGGAGCGTCGACAGGCGGTGGCACGCCTGCTCGAAACTGACGCCATATTGCATCCGCAGCCGGTCGATATCGTGGCGGACCGCGCGCGCGCTGGCGCGGAAGGGCCCATAGGGCATCAGAACGGCGCCGGCAGCATAGTTGGCAAGGCCGACGTGGAGCAATTGACGTGCTGCCGCGGTACGCAGCGGCGAGGCCTCCACCACGGTCGCAATTTCGCCCGCCAGCGCGAGCGCGGCGAGTTGATGTGCGAGCTGGAAGCGCCGGCTTTCGGCCGGCTGCGACGGATCGATGACCAGATGGCGCATCGTGGCATCGAAGTCGCGCAGCGCCTGCGTCTGGCTGTACACGATGGAAATGCCCAATGCGTCGCGCAAACGTCGCTCGATCGTTTCGATCGCGGGGGAGGGATCCTTGCCGCGAAGCTGCCCCGCCAGCGTCTCGGCAGCGCGGTCGATGCTGTCGACATAATTGCCCGCGTCGTGGAACCAGTCGCGTACCTCTTCCCACGGCAGGCGGCTACCTTCGGCGGTGCCGCCGGTCAGCGCCTCGTCGATGATCTGGAGCCGCTGTCCCGCGCGGCGGTAGGCGGCGTGGAGGGCGACGAACTGGTCGGCGAGTTGCGGTTGCTGGAGCGCGGCGCGTTCGAGCTGATCGGGGGCGAGCGGCGATGCGGCGAACAGCGGGTCTGCCGCGGCTTCACGAAGCGCCCCGGCGCGCCGGTCGCCGGCGTCGGCCGCTACCTCTTCCCATTCCAGCGGAAACAGTTTTTGCAGCCGGTCGAGCAGCGCCGGCGTGAGCGGGCGGTCGTCATGCTCGATCTGGCTGAGGTAGGAGACGGAAATGCCGAGCGCCTTTGCGAAATCGGCCTGCTTGGCCCCTCGTGCAATCCGCAATTCCCTGAGCTTCGCGCCTGCAAAAATGCGCTGCCGTGCCATCGGATGGGATCTCCATTGCGATGGGTGTCGAGCCGCCGCGGGGTTTAGGGAGGGGTAATGCGACGTCTCGACACCCTTAAAACGTTTGAGCGGGCAATATACGGCTATTTGCAAAGTAACAATTTACAACTTTGCAAATTCACATTTGCGCGGATGGCGCAATCGGCGCAGACGACGCTTTCCAATTCCGATGGAGAAGCCAGTGTCCGCCAATATCGCCGAAATGGAACGCCGACGCGCCGCAGCCCGACTGGGCGGGGGGCAGAAGCGCATTGATGCACAGCATGCCAAGGGCAAACTGACCGCGCGCGAACGGCTCGACGTGTTGCTCGACGAGGGATCGTTCGAGGAACTCGACACCTATGTCGAACATGATTGCGTCGATTTCGGCATGGATGCGCAGAAAATCCCTGGCGACGGCGTCGTCACCGGGTCGGGCACGATCAACGGCCGCCTCGTC
>JAFAED010000201.1 GCA_023424275.1 Pseudomonadota bacterium
CGCCGCGACCTGTTCCTCGACCTCGACCTTCATCGCATCGATGATGTGCTGCATGCGGCGGATGCGCCGCGACATGCCCTCGATCATCTCGATATTTTCGCGGATCGGCTGTTCGCGCGGGATCGCCGACAGCGAGCCGAGGATCGTCGGCAGGAAACCCGGAAGCTGGCCCTGTTCGGTGGCTTCGCCGGGCTTGCCGACGCTGATCGCCTTATAATCGGGCTTGGGGTCGATATAGATGAAACGGCGGTCGATCTCGCGCCGCGCCGGCCGCTGCTTGAGCGCCGCAATCGCCGGGCGAAACGGTGCATTGGCAAGCACCGCGCCGTCGATCAGCACGCGGTCGGCGGGGTCGCTGTCGGGGACGCGCGGCAGCTGCGCGCGGATGAAATCATCGCGCCCCGGCCATGCGACGCCGCGCTTGTCGAGCGCCCTGTCGAGTTCGCGCAAGGTGAAGGGCGGAAAGGCGCCCGGAAAGCTTGCGGTCGCGCGCGCGGCGGCGACCAGCGCCGGCACATCGTCGAGCCGCTTGCCCGCGCGGCCGTTCTGGCGGAATTGCATCATCAGCCGATGCTCCTGCTCGGTCACGCGCGGCGGGCTGTTGAGCGTCAACTGCTCCTTGTGCCCCGCAAAGTCGGTGACCGAGACGATCAGGTCGACCGGCTGTTCGGCGGGCACGAGCGGCGGCCCCTGCGGCCCCGCATCCATCGCGTCGAACGCATCGAGCAGCAGGTTCGAAAATGTCTCGCCACCAAAGGGCGGTTCGAACCAGCGCGCACGCACGAAGCGCGACAGCTTGGCGCGCACCTCGTCCTGCGCCCCTTCTCCCACGGTCCGATCGATGGCATTGCCGCGCCGCTTCATCGCCCAGCCGGCGATCGGCACGGCCCAGAATTTCGTCATCGCCGACAGCGGCCGCGCGTCGGGATCGAGCAGGCTGTCGACATCGGCGTCCTGCAGCCAGAGTTCGGTCAGCGGATCGAGCGACTTGCCGGTCGCGAGCGCGCGGGCCAAAAAGACCCCGTTGATCCCGCCCGCGCTGGCGCCCGCGACGATATCGGGCAAGACACGAAGCCGCACGCTACCATGTTCGGCGATCGCCGCGAGCAGATCGCGATAGACGCCGCCCGACCCGCCGATCCCTTCGCCGTCGTGAAAGGCGCGCGACGCCGCGGCGAGCCGCCAAATTTCCTTGGTGATGCCGTGCATATAGACGGCGAGGCTGATGCCGCCGTAGCAAATCAGGGCGAAGCGTAGTTCCTTTTCCCGCATTGCGAAGATGATAGCGCGCTTTGACCTGCCTGTCCCCCTCTCCCAAAGTCGAAGGACAATTCGGCTTTCTCCTTGCTTTTGAGAATAGTTCGCACTAGCGCGCGCTCCGAAAACAGGAGCTTTCCCATGAACCGTACATTCGCCCTCGCCGCGCTCGCCTGCACGGCGCTTTCCTCGCCCGCTTTTGCGCAGGACAGCGCGCCGGTCGCCGATAGCGACGAGAGCGAAGGCACAATCATCGTGACCGCCGCGCGCACGACCCTGCCGCCGAACGCGCTGCCGCTGACGATCGATGTCATTTCGCAGGAGACGCTCGATCAACAGGTCGCGATTTCCGGTTCGGTCATCGATGCGGTCGCCAACCTGACACCCAGCTTCTCGCCGACGCGCCAGAAACTCTCGGGCGCGGGCGAGACGCTGCGCGGCCGCTCGCCGCTCTATGCGATCAACGGCATTCCGCAATCGACGCCGATCCGCGACGGATCGCGCGATGGCTATACGATCGATCCCTTTTTCCTTGATCGCGTCGAGCTGATCTATGGATCGAACGCCCTGCAGGGGATTGGCGCGACCGGCGGCGTGGTCAATCAGGTGGTGATCAAGGCGCCGCGCGAAGACGGTCTCTCCGGCCGCGCGCTGGTGCAGGGATCGACGGGCAATTTTGAAGACAACAGCTTCGGCGGCAAGCTCGGCGGGCTGCTCGCCTATCGCCGGGGCGCGTTCGACGTGACCGGCGGCGTCGCCTATGAAACACGCGGCCTCTATTACGACGGCGCGGGCCGCCGCGTGGGCATCGACAATACGCAGGGCGATGTGCAGGACAGCGAGAGCCTCAGCTTCTTTGCGCGCCTCGGCTATGATCTGTCGTCGACCGCGCGTATCGAACTGTTCGCCACGCGCTTCAACCTTGAGGGCAATGGCGACTGGATACAGGTCGCAGGCAACCGGACGACGGGCCTTCCCACCAGTTCGACGCGTGGCGACATAGAGGGCGAAGCCGCCTCCAACCGCGTCGAAACGGTCAACCTGACGCTCACCGACACCGATCTTGGCGGCGGCAACCTGATCTTCCAGGCCTTCTTCAACCGGTCGCGCGATATTTTCGGCGGCGATGTCAGCGCGACCTTCCAGGACGCCAGCATTGCCCCCGAAGGCACGCTGTTCGACCAGTCGGCGAACCGCTCGCGCAAGCTCGGCGCGCGCGTCAGCTATGAACGGCAGCTTTTCAACGCGCTCAACGTCACGCTCGGCTTCGACTCGATGTGGGACAAGACCCAGCAGGATTTGATCGCGACAGGGCGATATTGGGTCCCGCCGACGACCTTCCGCACGCTGGCCCCCTTCGGTCAGGCCAATCTCAAACTGTTCGACGGCGCGGTACGCCTCGCGGGCGGCGCGCGCTGGGAAAATGGTCAGCTCAAGGTCGACGACTATGTGACGCTGGCCTCGTATAAATCAGCCCATGTCACGGGCGGCACCCGCAATTTCGACGATCTGCTGATCAACGGCGGCGTGATTGTCGAGCCGGCGGCGGGCATCCGCGCCTATGCCAGCTATGCCGAGGGCTATTCGATTGCCGATGTCGGCCGCATCCTGCGGGCGGTCAACGGCGCGAACCAGCCGAATTTCCGCATCGAGGATGTCAACGTCACCCCCGTGATTTCGAACAACCGCGAAGTCGGGATCGAGATCAAGCGCGGCCCGCTCGATGCCAGCGCCTCCTATTTCTGGTCGACGTCGAAGGACGGCGGCCTGTTGGTGGCGAACAGCTCTGGCATCTATGACGTTGTGCGCCAGCGCATCGAAATTCAGGGTTTCGAGATCAATCTCGCGGTCGAGCTTCCGCTGGACGGGCTGAAGCTTGGCACCGGCTACGCCCATCTGTCCGGCCGCACGGACAGCAACAAGGACGACAAGGTCGATATCGACCTCGACGGCGCGAACATCTCGCCCGACCGCGTCAATTTCTGGGCCAGCTACAACAACGGGCCGGTGTCCGCACGTGTGCAGGCCGGCCTCTATCTCGACCGCCGCTTCGACGGTGCGCCGGCCAATACCGCTTTTTCGGGCTACACGCTGACCGATGCGGTGCTGCGCTATGACCTGCCGCGCCTCGGCGGGATCACGCTGGCGGCGTCCAACCTGTTCGATGTCGACTATGTCACCTATAACAGCCAGACGATCCGTTCGACCGTCGAGACGACCGACAATGCCCGCTTCTTTACCGGACGCGGCCGCACCGTCACGCTCGGCTGGGACTATCGCTTCTAAGATGATGAAACTGCTCGACACGCTCCACCGCTGGACCGGGGGCCTGATCGGCCTCGTGCTCGCGCTCATGGGCCTGTCGGGCACCATCCTGCTCTATGACTATCTGTGGATCGGATTTCCGGGGACCGGCGATCCGCTGCGCGGCGACCTTGCCACGGTCGCCGCGACCACCGAACGGCTGATGGCGACGCCCGGCGCGCAGGGCATCATCTATGCCGACGAACGCTTCGGGCTGCACCAGCTCCGCTTCGGCAAGGATGCCGGCGGCTATGCGAACCAGTCGGGCGAGATCGTCACGCGCTGGGCGAGCCAGTGGGAGCGGCCCGAGCTCTGGATCTTCGATTTCCACCACCATCTGTTCACCGGCGACAGCGGCGAATGGGTGATCGG
Organism: Pseudomonadota bacterium; assembly: GCA_023424275.1. Classification (GTDB taxonomy): domain Bacteria; phylum Pseudomonadota; class Alphaproteobacteria; order Sphingomonadales; family Sphingomonadaceae; genus Sphingopyxis. Next base: position 3,934 of record JAFAED010000201.1, read on the forward strand.
GATCGCGGGGCTCGCCGGGCTGTTCTTCGTCATCTCGGGCGTCATACTGTGGTGGCGCACCCGGAAGACGTTCCAGCTGCGCCCGTGGCCGAAACGCATGAGCCGCCCGTCGATCGTCATGCACCACCGCGATCTCGGAATCGTCGTCGCCCCGCTGCTGCTGATCTCGATCGTCACGGGCACGATGATGATCTTCCGCCCGTTCGCGCTGGGCGTCGTCGCGCCCTTCGGGCCGGTCGCCGAGACCGCCAAGGCGCTCGATCCGCCCAAATACAAGGGCGGCCCTCTCGCCGAAAAACCCGACTATAGCGCGATGTTGACCGAGGCGCGCCGCCGCTTTCCCGATGCCGAATTCCGCATCCTCAGCCTGCCGCGCAAACCCGGCGACCCGATCAGCCTGCGCATGAAACAGCCCGCCGAATGGCTGCCCAACGGCCGCTCGACACTGGCGTTCGACGCCGCGACGGGCGAACTGCTCGGCGCGCGCGACGCGCTGAAGCTCGCCCCCGGGGCGCAGGCGTTCAACATGGCCTTCCCGATCCATGCGTCGAAGGTCGGCGGCTGGGCATGGCGCATCCTGCTGACGATCTCGGGCCTTGCGATGACGATGCTCGGCAGCCTCGCCGTGTGGACCTTCTGGTTCAAGCGGCCGAAGCCGGTGAAGCGGGCAGCAAAGAAACCGGCGCTCGCGTCGGCGTAAGCACGGACCGATGTCAGCTTTGGGTGGGGAGCTGCCGATAAGATCCTCCCTGCGGCGTAGCCGTGGGGAGGGGGACCGCTCATCGCAGATGAGTGGTGGAGGGGCCGCGACGTCGCGCCCTTGCCTCTTCGTCATCGCTTCGCGCTGCCACATCCCCATGCCTGCGGTACAGGGAGGATTTAAACGCCAGCAATCGGCCGGAAACCGGCCTTACGGCGCGACGTAGGTCAGCGTTGACACATGGATCGTGCTGGCGACCGTCTTGCCCGACAGGATACGTTCGCCTTCGACCTCGTGCGATGTCGACAGCAGGTAACGGCCCTTGCCGCGCGCGGGGACGGCGATCACGCCCTTGTCGTCGGCGACCGTCGCCTTGGCCCAGCGATCGGGGTCGATGATCGTCAGCTTGGCGGCAGGAACCGGCTTGCCCTGCCACAGCACGGCAAAGCTGTCGCCGCCCGCCGTCAACGGAACGATCTCCAGATCGAGCGCATGGCGCGTTTCGGTGCGCCCGGCGCGGGCATGATAGACGACGCCCTGCAACTTGCCGTCCTCGCCGGCCCAGGGTTCGAAGACATTGTCGTCGACCAGCCGCAGGTCGCCTGCGGCCGCAACCGCCGCTTCGATATGGTTGGTGCGCCGGACGAGCGGGGCAGGGCGCTCGCGGCTCTCGGCGAACAGGACCGGCGCCTTGAGCTTCGGAAATTCGGGGTCGCCGGCTTCGGGGACCGCCTCGGCCGGCTCGCCCAGATAGATGCGCGCAGGGGCGCTGCCGTCGCGTTCGATCCACACCTCATGCGCTGCGGTCGGCGACGCGACCGCGCCCAGGACCAGAAACGGAGCGAGCCACTTTTTCATGCTGGATTTCCTTTGCCGAAGATCTGCGGGGGCGAGCCTGCCGTACGGCGGCGGCTCGCGATGCCCGATCCTTGGCAACTCCGGCAATCTATTGCAAACGATTATTGATAGCGGCGAAGCGGGGGCGTGGGCCGCCGGTGAACCTGCGGGCTTCCGGCGGCCGAAGCGCGAAAATTCAGACGCTTTTCCCGGCGTCGAGCGCATAACCCGCCGACCGCACGGTGCGGATAATGTCCGCGGTTCCGGGCAGGTTGATCGCCTTGCGCAGGCGGCGGATATGGACGTCGACGGTCCGCAGTTCGATGTCGCTGTCCTGACCCCAGACGCTGTCGAGCAATTGCCCGCGCGAAAAGACGCGGCCCGGATGCTCCATGAAATGACGGAGCAGGCGGAACTCGGTCGGCCCCATAGCGACGATCTGGCTGTTGCGCACGACCTTGTGCGCGACCGAGTCCAGCTCGATGTCGGCATAGGTCAGCATCTCGCCGGCCAGCGCGGGACGCAGGCGGCGGAGCACGGCCTGTACGCGCGCGACGAGTTCGCGCGGGCTGAACGGCTTGGTGACATAATCGTCGGCGCCGGTTTCGAGGCCGCGGATGCGATCCTCTTCCTCGCCGCGCGCGGTGAGCATGATAATCGGGACGTTCGCCGACTTCGGGTTGCGGCGCAGGCGTCGGCAGACCTCGATCCCCGGCAGGCTCTCGATCATCCAGTCGAGCAGGACGATGTCGGGCACGCGCTCCTCGACAAGGACGAGCGCCTGTTCGCCGTCGGGGGTCTGGCGGACCGAAAAGCCTTCGCGCGCGAAATGCCAGACGATGAGCTCGGCGATCGCCTCGTCATCCTCGATCAGCAGCAGGTCGGGCTGCGGCATCAGCCTTGCTCCTGCTCCGCGGCGCCATCTTCGGGCTGTTCGCCGCGCTCGCGTTCCTCCATCCGTTCGCCGGTCACGACATAATAGACCATCTCGGCGATGTTGGTCGCATGGTCGCCCATGCGCTCGAGATTCTTGGCGACGAACAGCAGATGCGCGCTTTCCGAGATATATTTCGGATTTTCCATCATGAAGGTGACGAGCGTGCGGAAGATGCTGTTGTAGAAATCGTCGACATTCTTGTCGCGCACCGTCACCCGCACCGCGAGTTCGGCGTCGCGCGCCGCAAAGCTGTCGAGCGCGTCGTGGATCAGCTCGACGACGATGTTCGACATCGACATCAGCAGCGGGATCGCCTCGATCGAGCGCGTCTGGTCCATCAGCGCGACGCGCTTGGCGATATTCTTGCCATAATCGCCGATGCGCTCGACGACCGAGACGATTTTCAGCGCCGCGATCATTTCGCGCAGGTCGTCGGCCATCGGCGCCCGGAGGGCGATCGTCTGGACCGCCAGCTGTTCGACTTCGGCTTCCAGCGCGTCGATCTTCTTGTCGTCGCGCACGACCTGCGCCGCGAGGTCGAGGTCGCCCTTGTTGAGCGCGGTCATTGCCTGGAGCAGCGCCTGTTCGGCGCGGCCGCCCATTTCGCTGATCAGCCCGCGCAGGCGGTTCAGATCCTCGTCGAAAGCCTTGACCGTATGATCGTTCGTTAATGCCATCACTCTTGTCCTTTTGGCTGCGGCTTAACCGTAGCGGCCAGTGATATAGTCCTTAGTCCGTTCCTGCTTCGGGTTGGTGAAGATGTCGGTCGTCTTCCCATATTCGACCAACGTCCCGAGGTGGAAAAAGGCGGTGCGCTGCGACACGCGGGCCGCCTGCTGCATATTGTGCGTGACGATCACGATCGCATATTTGCCGCGCAGTTCGTGGATCAGCTCCTCGATCTTCGCGGTCGCGATCGGGTCGAGCGCCGAACAGGGCTCGTCCATCAAAATGACTTCGGGGTCGACCGCGATCGCGCGCGCGATGCACAGCCGCTGCTGCTGGCCGCCCGACAGCGCGGTGCCGCTCTCACCCAGCCGGTCCTTGACCTCGTCCCAAAGGCCGGCGCGCACCAGCGCGCGCTCGACGATCACGTCGAGGTCGGCCTTGTTCGGCGCGAGGCCGTGGATGCGGGGGCCGTAACCGACATTGTCATAGATCGACTTGGGGAAGGGGTTCGGTTTCTGGAACACCATGCCGACGCGGGCGCGAAGCTGCACGACGTCCATCGACGGCGCATAGATATCCTCGCCATCAAGTTCGATCCGCCCCGTGACGCGCGCGCTGGCGACGGTGTCGTTCATGCGGTTCAGCGAGCGCAGGAAGGTCGACTTGCCGCAGCCCGACGGGCCGATGAAAGCGGTGACAAGGTCGGTGCCGACGTCGATCGAGACGTCGTTGATCGCCTGTTTTTCGCCATAGAAGACGTTGACGCCGTGCGCCTTCATCTTGGGGTCGGCGATGGTAAGATCGTCTTGGGTCATTAGGGTCACCAGCGTTTTTCGAATTTGTTGCGAAGATAGATCGCAAAGGCGTTCATCGACAGCAGCACGATAAGCAGCACGATGATCGCGGCGGAGGTTTTTTCGACAAAGCCCCGGTCGACTTCATCCGACCAGAGGAAGATCTGCATCGGCAGCACGGTCGACGGCGAGCAGATGCCGCCCGGGACGTCGCCGATAAAGGCGCGCATCCCGACAAGGAGCAACGGCGCGGTCTCGCCCAGCGCGCGCGCCATGCCGATGATCGTTCCGGTCAGGATGCCGGGCAGGGCGAGGGGAAGCACATGGTGGAACACCACCTGCACGGGACTGGCGCCCACACCCAAGGCCGCGTCGCGGATCGACGGCGGCACCGACTTGATCGCGTTGCGGCTGGCGATCACGATCACCGGCATCGTCATCAGCGCCAGCGTCAGCCCGCCGACGAGCGGGCTCGCCTGGCAGAGACCGAACCAGTTGATGAACACCGCAAGCGCCAGCAGGCCGAAGATGATCGACGGCACTGCGGCCAGATTGTTGATCGACACTTCGATCAGGTCGGTCCAGCGGTTCTTCGGCGCATATTCTTCGAGGTAGAGCGCCGCGAGCACCCCGGTCGGGAAAGCGATCAGGAAGGCGATGAAGATCGTCAGCACCGACCCCTTAAGCGCCCCCCAGATGCCCGCAACCGCGGGATCGGTGGCGTCGGCATTTTTGAAGAAGGGCCAGTGGATGCCCGTCGACAGCTTGCCGTCCTTCTCCAGCGCATCGACCCGCGCGCCGAGTTCGCCCTTCGCGCCCTCTTTCGCCATGATGTCGACTTCGGACGCGGCGGGCAGTTCGAACACCGTCTTGCCGTTCAGCAATTCGGGATCGTCCTTGATCGCGCTGCGCACTTCCTTCCACGCATTTTCGCTGATCAGCTTCGATCCGTCGGGCCCCAGCGCCTCGTCGGCGGCAAAGGCGACGATGTCGGACAGGCCGGCGTTCGCGATCACCTGGTCGGCGTCGGCATCGCCGAGGCGCGTCTTGTCGATCGTCAGCGGCATCGCCTTGAAATCGACCGGCACTTCGACATGCGTGTACATGAAGCCGCGTGCGCCGTTGCCGACCATCACGAAGAGCAGGAAGGCGAGGAAAGCGCCCGAGAGCAGCACCGCGCCCAGCCCCATCAGCTTGAAGCGGCGTTCGGCGGCGTAGCGCTTCGCGATGCGCGTCTGCATCACGGAGCCTTTCCAGTCGGTGGGGGCGGTTTCCCTATTCATAAGCTTCACGATACTTTTTGACGATGCGCAGCGCGACGATGTTGAGCAGCAGCGTAACGATGAAGAGGACGAGCCCGAGCGCGAAGGCAGCAAGCGTTTTCGCGCTGTCGAACTCCTGGTCGCCGGTGAGCAATTTCACGATCTGCGCGGTCACCGTGGTGACGCTGGCGAAGGGGTTGGCGGTCATGTTCGCCGACAGGCCGGCGGCCATCACCACGATCATCGTCTCGCCGATCGCGCGGCTGACCGCGAGCAATATGCCGCCCATCACACCCGGAAGCGCGGCGGGGATCAGCACCTGGCGGATCGTCTCGTTCGGCGTCGCGCCGAGCGCCAGCGATCCGTCGCGCATCGCCTGCGGCACCGCGTTGATGCTGTCGTCGGCCATCGAGGAGACGAAGGGGATGATCATCACCCCCATCACGATACCCGCAGCGAGCGCGCTTTCGGTCGAGGCATTCGGAATGCCGAGCATCACCGCAAATTCGCGCAAGGCAGGCGCAACGGTCAGCGCGGCGAAATAGCCGTAAACGACCGTCGGCACGCCCGCGAGGATCTCGAGCAAGGGCTTCACCCATTTGCGCACCGCGGGCGCGGCATATTGGGTGAGATAGACTGCGGTCATCATGCCGATCGGGATGGCGACGATCATCGCGATGATCGCACCGATCAAAATCGTGCCCCAGAAGAGCGGAATGCCGCCGAAGGTGTCGGGCTGCGGCGCGCCGCTCGTCGGCGCCCATTCGGTCCCGAACAAGAGTTCGGTCGGCGAGACGAGGCGGAAGAAGCGGATCGATTCGAACAGCAGCGAGAGCACGATGCCGAAAGTCGTGAGGATCGCGACGAGCGACGCGAGCAACAGGAACAGCATCACGATCTTTTCGACCCGCGTGCGCGCCCGGAATTCGGGTTTGATCCGCGTAAAGGCGTACAGCCCGCCCGCGAGCGCCAGCGCCAGCATCGCGGCGATGCCGATCCACGCATATTTGTGGCCCGCGTCGGCATAGGGCTTCACCAGCGGCGCCGCGGCAGGCAGCCGCACCGCGGCCTGCTTGCCCTCGGCAACGCTGCGCGCGTCGGACAGGATCGCGCCGCGCTCGAACCCGAAGGACGGCAGCGATTGCGCCGCCTCGGTCGCCAGCACCTGATTGGTGACCAGCGCGGGGGAGACCGACGACCAGACGGCAAGGAACAGCGCGGCGGGGGCGAACAGCCACAGCGCGACGTACCAGCCATGATATTGCGGGCGCGAATGGAGCTTTTCACCGGCGCGGCCGGCCAGCAGGTTCGACCGCGCCCGGCCGGCAAGCCAGCCGATCAGCGCGAGACCCGCGATCAAAAGCAGAAGGGCGGCGGCGTTGAAGGTCACTTGCTTCTCTTAACCTGTCCCCAATTCCGTTCGGGCTGAGCCTGTCGAAGCCCCGTCCTTACTCTCCCGGGAGAAGAAGAAAGAACCGCCCTTCGACAAGCTCAGGGCAAACGGTGGTGGAGAGTGTCCAACGTCAAAAAGACGGTGGCCGGTAGGGCGAGCCCGCCCGGCCACCAGCGGGAGGAAACTTACTTGAGCTCGGCGCCGTTCAGCGGCGTCATCGCCTTGCCGTTCGCCGCCGCGGTGTCCGCGATCGCCTTCGGCGACACGATCAGGCCCTTGGCGTTCAGATAGCCGCCGTCGCCCGCGCCCTTCAGGAATTCGGCGACATATTCGGCGAGGCCGGGGACGACGCCGACATGCGCCTTCTTGATATAGATGAACAGCGGGCGCGAACCCGGATAGCTGCCGTCGGCGATCGCGGCATAGGTCGGCGCGACGCCCTGCACCGGAACCGCCTTGATCTTGTCCTTGTTGGCATCGAGATAGCTGAAGCCGAAGATGCCGAGGCTGGTCGGGTTCTTGTCGAGCTTCGAGATGATGAGGTTATCATTCTCGCCCTGCTCGACATAATAAGGCGCGCCGCGCAGCGTGGTGCAGGTCGCCTCATGCTTATCCTTGTCGCTGTCCTTCAACGCCTTCATCTCCGCATTGGCGTCGCAGCCCTTGCCGAGGATCAGCTCCTTGAACGCGTCGTAAGTGCCGCTGGTCGACGGCGGACCAAAGACCGAGATGGCGACCGCGGGAAGCGCGGGATTCACGTCCTTCCACGTCTTCGCGCTATTCGGCTTGCCATAGGGGTTCGCCGCCAGCGCCTTATAGACATCTTCTTCCGACAGTTTGAAGCCGGGGCCGCGCGCCGCCTCGCCCAGCGCGATGCCGTCGATGCCGATCTGGACTTCGACGATGTCCTTGACGCCGTTCGCGGCGCAGGTGTCGAATTCCTTCTTCTTGATGCGGCGCGATGCGTTCGCGATGTCGGGGGTGTCGCCGCCGACGCCCGAGCAGAAGCGTTCAAAGCCGCCGCCGGTGCCGGTGCTGTCGATCTTCGGGGTCTTGTTGCCTGTCGCTTCGGCGAACTTTTCGCCGACCGCGGTGGCAAAGGGATAGACGGTCGAGGAGCCGACCGCGCTGATATAATCGCGCGCGCCGCCGCCCGAAGACGCCTGATCCTGGCACGCGGAAAGCGCCAGCGCGCACGTCGCGGCACCAGCGATAAGGGCGAATTTCTGTAGCATGGGATAATCCTGTGGTGGGGGTCGTTACCGAACCAAGCCGCCACCCCCGCGGCGACTCGCTGAGGGCCATTTGGGGGAGCACTGTGACGTGTTTGTGACAATTATTGTCATATAAGTGTCACCAATTAATCCGCGGCGAGCGCAGCTTCCAGAGCGTCCAGCACGGCTTCAGCGCACGGAAGTGCCTGACCAAAGTAATCCAATGTCATAGTACCACCGTCGTTATGTGAAACGAGGTGTCTATTTGTTATCATATCAAAGTAAGGCTGGAGGTTCATGTCGCCCAAAATTTCGGAAATGACGTCACCGGTGCCGCAATCAAATTTCTGTAAAACGTCATTTATTTCAGCTTTTTTAACTCTCTTTAACATGCCTTCATTGGACTTAAAGACAAATGATGCCACTTTGTTGTCATTTATCAAGTTTATTCGATCTTGTATTATTTTTTTTACATGTTCTTCTATCTCCGAATATAATGAAACGAGGAGGTATTGGACTAGATATGATTTGATAAGGGGATTTTCCGTTGCCTCGTCCAGAAACGCCTGTGTTTCCTCATAAGCGAAGGTTGAGCGAGCTAGTCTCATGGATTTAGCTCAGAAATTCGACGGCTTTGGCTAGGCGCAGCTGAACCACGGAATCGTCGCTGGTGTTGAAGGTTATCGATTGTTGGTAATCGTCATCTGTGAGCAAGAGCCGGAATCGCTCATTTAGATCGCTGGGCGCGATGTCGGCCAGCGTGGCAGATAGTATGGAGTCCAGGGCGCCATAGTTTAGCCGTCCTCGAAGGTGGAATGGCTTTGGCCCCAATTGTTCAACTATGTATCTCGTCGTTCGACCAAAATTATCAACCATATCTTCGTAAGACGCATCGTCGCCACGTCGGGTTTCCATGTATTTATTCAAGAACCCTTTCATGGGCTTTTCGTATTCGTTTCCGTTCTCAGACAGGGCAAGGCATCGCAGGACTAGTTCGACATCGCGCAATCTCTTATCAATCTTCTGCTGCCCGATTATTTCACGCCAATCTTCGTCCTCATTCATTTCCTTTAGGGCTTTTACGAATGGGCCATAGGAAACACATTGTCGAACTTCCATCGGATTGAGATTTACCCCGCCAGTGTTAAGTCTTTCAAAAACTTGATAGATGCTCGTATCATCGAGTGGGTTAATTTGTTGGATGATCGTCGCGCGAAGCACAGCTCCACGAAGTTTGAACTGATCGTCTTCTGAGAGTTCAGAGAATGACTTTCCATCATACTTCGGATGAACGTTTTTCAGGCGAAATACAGATTCGTCGAACGTGCCCTTAATGTACCTGACAACAGACGTGATCCTCTGCTGACCATCAATTATCAAAAATCCAGACTTGGATTTTTGTTTATACAAAAATGTCCCAGGCACCGGCAGGCCCAGAAGGAAGCTTTCAACTAGCTTGCTCGCCTTTATTCGATCCCAGACATATTTGCGCTGAAAATCGGGGACAATGAGTTCGTTCTTATCCCAATGATCTACATAGCCGCCGAGCGTAATGT
>JAFAED010000239.1 GCA_023424275.1 Pseudomonadota bacterium
CATCGGAGCAGCGGACGACGCCGAGGATATTCTTCACGATGCATGGATACGGATTCGCGCGCTCGACCGCGCGGTGCCGTCGGAGGCAATGTCCTACCTTTATCGCATGCTCCATAATCTGGTGATAGATCGCCGGCGGTCGTCACGCCGCCTGCTGCACCGCGACACGCAATGGGCCGAGGCGAGGGATGCGGGGGCCGCGCAACCCGACAGCGAACGGCGGCTGCTCGCGATCGAGGAGGTGCGCACTATTCACGCGGCGATCGACGCGCTCGGCGAACCGACGGCAACGATCTTTCGCCGGCACCGGCTGCAGGGCCAGACCCAGCGCGCGATCGCCGGTGAGCTTTCGATGGGCTTGAGCACGGTCGAGAAGCATCTGCGCCGCGCCTATGCGGCGTTGCTCAGCACGCGAAAGGCGGGCGACGATGTCTGACACCGTCTCGCGAAAGTCGCCCGAAACGCTGCGCGAAGAGGCGCTCGGCTGGATTCTCCGCCTGCGTGACGGAGAGGCGGCCGATTGGGTGGCATTCGAACAATGGATGGCAGCGGACTCGCGCGCGCCGGCCACTTACTGGGCCCTCGCCGATGCCGACGCCGACGTGGTGGAGGCCCTGTCGCAGCCGCGCCCCGAGCCATTGGCGTCGACGCTTTCGACCCGTGCGCCGCGGCGCAAATGGATCGCCGGCGGCGCAATGGCTCTCGCGGCGTCGATCATGCTGCTGTTCTTCCTGATGCGACCCGCCGGCACCTATACGGTCGCGACAGTGGGGGGAGCGCCGAAAAATATCGCGCTGGACGACGGAAGCGCGATCTTCCTCAACGGCGGAACGAAGCTGATCCTCGATCATGCCGATCCGCGGACCGTGCGACTGATCGACGGCGATGCGCGCTTCACGGTGGCGCATGATGCAGCGCGGCCCTTTCGCGTCCATGCGGGCAAGGCGGTGCTTACCGATCTGGGCACCATCTTTGCGGTTACGCGCCATCGGGGCAGGCTGCGCATCGATGTGGCGGAGGGGGCGGTCCGGTACCGCGAGGGCGATCTGACACGCGATCTTCGGGCCGGCGATCGGCTCGAAATCGGCGTCGATGGAAAACCGGTGCCGGGGCGTGTCGATCCCGCGGACGTTGCAGCCTGGACCGGAGGGCGGCTTGTCTATGCCGGTGCGCGTGTCGAAACCGTCGCTGCGGACCTCGTGCGGGCGACCGGGATCGATGTCGAAGCCGCGCCGGCGACGGCCGGTCTACAGTTCAGCGGCGGCTTTTCGCTGGGCAACCGCGACGCCGAAACGATCCGTCGCGCCGCCAGCCTCATGGGGCTGCGGGCTCGCGCCGCCGGCGACCGGCTGATCCTGGAGGCACCCGCTCCGGATTCGAAATGAGGTTTGCCGCCGGTCTACTCCTGATGGCGGCACCCACTGCCGTGCACGCCACGGTCGATTCGTCGCCGATCGACCTGCCCGCTGGTGCGCTCGGCCAGGCGGTCGCGGCGCTCTCTCGTCAGGCGCGGATCGACGTGGGAGTGGACGATCCCGCGTTGCACCAGGTCAGGACTCGACCCGTCCGCGGGCGAATGAGCGCCGAAACGGCCCTCGACCGGCTGCTGCGGGATACACCTGCGACGTGGCGACGCGGACGCGGCGGCCTCTTCCATATTGTCCGCCGATCCCGGCCCGTTGCGATCCGGGCCGCGTTGGACCCGGCGCGGCGCCCGATATGGCGTGCCCCGCCAATCCCGCCGGTCGAGATCGTGATTACCGCATCGAAGCGCGACGCCCGGCTCGACGATTATCCGGCGATGGTGACGCTTCTTCCCGGCGATGCGCTCGGCGCGGGCGCGGTGCCGGGCAGCGATGCGATCGTGCAGGCGCTGCCGGGGGCGGGGTCGACCCAGCTGGGGCCGGGCCGCAACAAATTGTTCCTTCGCGGGGTCATCGATTCCAGTTTTCACGGGCCGGGCGAGGCCGCCACCGCACAATATCTCGATCATGTGCGGATCAATCACAACGGACCCGACCCCAGCCTTCGCCTCTATGACCTCGCTGCGGTCGAGATCCTCGAAGGGCCCCAAGGGACCCTCTATGGCGCGGGATCGCTCGGCGGGCTAATCCGTCTTGTCACCAATCGTCCCCGGCTCGACCGGACCGAGGGGCGGTTCACGGCAGGACTGTCGCATGTCGAGCATGGCGAGCCGGGCGCCGACGCCGCAGCGATGCTCAACCTGCCGCTGGTCGACAATCGCGCGGCCCTGCGGCTCGTCGGCTACGCCGCGCGCGAAGGCGGCTATATCGACAATCCGGTGCTCGGAAAACGCGATATAAACCGCGTCTCGGTGCGCGGCGCCCGTTCGGCGCTCCGGCTGGACGCCGGCGCCTGGACGATCGACATCGATGGCGTCCTGCAATCGATCCGCGCCGCCGACAGCCAATGGACCGATCGGACCGGCGAGCGGCTGACGCGCCGCAGCGCGGTTCGTGAGCCGTATAGCTCCGATTACCGTCAGACCAGTCTCGCTGCCGAACGGGACATTGGGGATGTGCATTTCGTTGCGAGCCTCGCCAAGGTCGGCCGAAAGATGGCGCAGCGATATGACAAAGGGGCTTTGGCGACGCCCCTCGCGGTCACGCAGCACGACCGCTCCGGCCTCCTTGTCGGCGAGGTGCGCCTGTCGCAAGGCCGCGATGGCAGCGCGGGGTGGGTCGCCGGGGCGAGCCTCCTCGATAGCGACGGGCGGACGCGGCGCGGAAACGGTGATTCGGTCGAAGGACTCGCGTTACGCCAGGAAATCCGGAACGCGACGCGCGAGGTTACGCTGTTTGGCGAGGCGGACATTGTCATCGCGAACGGGCTGGTCGCGACAGCAGGCCTTCGGCTTTCCCACACGCGCTTGCGCGGCTGGGCATGGGCAAAGGACAGCCTTCTGGCTTTACCGGGGAATGGCAGGCCGATCGTCGCGGGTCTTGCGGAGTCCAATCTTCGGCTGCTCCCCGGACTCGCGCTGGGCGCGCGCATGTCGGACCGGCTATACCTCTTCGCGCGTTATCAGGAAGGCTTTCGCAGCGGTGGCGCCGGTGTTGCGGGGGCGCGGCCCGAAATCCATCGCGGCGACCGGCTGCGGTCTTGGGAAATCGGCCAGCGGCTGAAGGTCGGCGACCGTGCCGATGTCGACGTTGCGCTGTCCTACGCACGCTGGAACGGCATATTGGCCGAGCTTGTGTCGCAGACCGGCGATCTCATGATTGCGAATATCGGCGACGGCGAGATCGCCTCGGTCGAAACCCGTGCCTCCTGGCGCCCGTCGAGCAACTGGACGCTGCAGGGGGGCCTGTCCTGGACGTACAGCAGGCTCACGCGCCCGGACATCGCTACGATCGCGCTGAAAGGCGGGCGACTGCCGAACGTCCCGCGCTTCGGGATGCAGGCGAGCGCCTCCCGCGAATGGCAGCTGAGCGGCCGGCTGCGCGCGAAATTGGGGGCGGACCTGCGCTATTTCGGCGGATCGCGCATCGGCGCGGGGCCGTTACTCGACAGCGTCCAGGGGCGATATGTCGACGACCGTCTGTTCTTGCGCCTCGGCGAGGCGCGGCGCGCCCTCAGCCTCGAGGTCAGCAATCTCCTTGATACCGACGCCAACCGCTTCGCGCTCGGCAACCCCTACCGCATCTATGATCCACAGATGACGCCGCAGCGGCCGCGGACCGTCCGGGTCGGCTTCGACGCTGCCTTTTAGGGCGAATGCAGATAATTTTTCGCCCGCCGTAAGGTGTCTTGCGACCGACATCGTTCTGTCATCATCGGGTCCGACAGTTTCTTGTGAAACCATCTCTTGCGGGCCCTGAACCAGATGACAGGGAGTCGCACATTGCAGCAGATTTCGGGCCTCGGTTTCGCCGTACCTCACCACAACCGGACGCGGGGACATCGTGTCCGGTTGGCGCTTGGAACAAGTCTCGCCAGCGCCGCCGCGGCGCTGCTGCTCGCTCCCGCGGCTGTAGAAGCGCATGGCGTGCCGGACATCTCGTCGCTGCGCGCGCCGCTCCTCGCTGCCTCCTCGCATGCGTCGTCCGCCGTGGCGGCGGCACCCGAAGATCTTACCATCCGGCTTGACGAGGGCACGCATGTCGAGACCGTCGACGATTATGACCATGGCATCTCGCTCACCAATTTCACGGGTGGCTCGGTCACGATCGAGGCGGCGGGCGCATCGGTAGAGACCAGGGGCACGGGCGCCATCGGCGCGGTGGCGATCGCCATCGACGGCAATGCCATCGTGCAGGTCGGTGACGTCAAGACCGCCGGCGATGCGGCAAACGGGGTCGTGGCGGGTTCGGCGAACGGTACGGTCAGCGTGCAGGCCGGCCATGTCGTGACCGAAGGCGGCACCTCCTTCGGCATCCATGCGACGGGTTATACCGGGCCGGTCGACGTATCGGCGGCGTCGGTACAGACGTCGGGTTCCTATGCGACGGGCATTCACGCGATGTCGAACGGCGATGTGTCGATCGACGTCGGCGATGTGCTGACCACCGGCGACAATTCGGTGGGCGTCGACGGGCAGGCCGGTCAACGGCCCACCTATGACGAGGACACCGGCTTGCCGGTCCTGTCGGACCCTGCCGACCTGACGATCCGCGCCGACAATGTCGAAACGCGCGGTCATTCGTCGGACGGCGTGATCGCGACGAATTTCACCAAGGGCAATACCTCGGTCGACGTCGGCAACATCAAGACGACGGGTGACAACAGCTGGGGCGCCTATGCCGGCGGTTTCGGCAACGTCGCGCTGCATGCGGGAACGGTCGAAACGACGGGCGCCGGTTCGGTCGGCCTGGGCGCGGTCAGCTATTACGGCAATGTCGAGGTGTCGGCCGACAGCGTGGTGACGCGCGGCGATTACTCCAATGGCGTCAACGTCCTCAATTACGATCCTACCAAGGCCACTTCGATCGATCTCGGAAGTGTCGAAACACACGGCAATTCGTCGACCGGCGTCTATATGGGCGGGCCTTATTGGCCGTATAACGAGGGGCAGGCCGTTACGCTGACCGCCGATACGGTGACGACGCACGGCGTCAATTCGACTGCGGTTGCGATCCGGTCGGGCGGGGATCTGACGATCGATCTCGGGCAGGTGGTAGCCGAGGGCGATCGTTCGCGCGGCATTGCGATCCAGTCGGGTTGGGGCGATATTTCGCTGACGGTCGACAGCGTCGTGACAAAGGGCGAGGCGCAATATGGTCGCGATGCGGTTGGCATCCGGATCGGAACCAACCATGGATCGGTCGACGCGACGATCGGATCGGTGGAAACCAACAGCCGCAATTCGCCGGCGATCCTGACGAGCGGATTTTACACCGACCAGAATTTCACGATCACCGGGGGGCTTCAAACCAACGGTTATCACGCTTCGGCATTCCAGGCGGACATCGACACCGGATCGCTGACGCTCGACGCGGCGTCGATCACGACGAAGGGCGAAGCGAGCAACGGCGTGAAGGTGGGCATGCGGTCGGGCGAGGTCGATATCCGCACCGGCACGATCGAGACCTTCGGCAAGGATTCCGCAGGGATATTGGTCGAGAGCGTCAGCTATGACGGACAGGGGCACCATGTCGCAATCGACGCCGGATCGATCGCGACGCACGGCGACAATTCGGCCGGTATCAGCGTGCTGGCGCTGGGCGCGAACGCGGACATCAAGGCGGGCAGCATCACGACTGCGGGCGAATATTCGGCCGGCGTGAGGGCCGTCGCGGTGTCGGGCGTCGGTGCCGACGGCAATCCCTTCGGGGGCGACGTCAATATCGATGTCGGGACGGTTGCGACGACTGGCGACAATGCGCCGGGCATTGATGCGATCGCTTATGGCGCGATCGCGATCAAGGCCGAGAAGGTCACGACCGAAGGGTCGCGCTCGACCGGGATCGTGGCGCAGGCCTATGGCGACATCGTGATCGACGCGGGAACGGTCGAAACGCACGGCTATCGCGCCGACGGTATCCTGGCGAACAGCAATATCGGTGGCAGCACCGGGAACATCACGATCACCGCCGGCAGCGTTACGACGACGGGCACAGCGGCCAGCGGCATTCGCGCGGAGGCCTATGCCGGATCGGTCGACATCAAGGCCGGCAGCGTCAAGGCCAGCGGCTATGGTGCCGACGGCGTCTTTGCCTGGAGCTACATGGGCGATGCCAAGGTCGATGTCGGCACGGTTTCGACCAGTGGTGAAGGCGGCCGCGGCATCACAGCCTATTCGGGCGGCACCACGACGGTCATTGCCGGCGATGTGACAACGACCGGCGCCGGCGCTTCGTCGGAATTCGATGCCGGCGGGATCAAGGCGGTCGGCGCGTCGGTTGTCGTCAAGGCGGGGAGCGTCAGCACCAAGGGTGATTATTCCACCGGCATCTATGCCAACAGCAATATGGTCAACGACAATGGGCAGGTACCGCGTGACATCAGCGTGACCGCAGCCAGCGTTTCGACCGAAGGCCTGTTCTCGCACGGCGTCGTCGCGATCAATACGGCACGGCGCGCGAACATCGACATCGACGTCGGCAGCATCAAGACAAAGGGCGACTATGCGCTCGGTATCTATGCCTCTGCTCCCACCGGCAACATCTCGGTCAAGGCGGACAGCATCGAGACCGAGGGCAAGCAGGCGGCGGGTGTCGTCGCGATCAGCAATTATGGCGACATCGGCATCGATATCGGCACGATCGTAACGAAGGGCGAGGGCGCGGCCGCGATCTACGCCTATGCCGGCGGCGCGCCGAAGGCAGGCGAGAGCACGACGAGCATCAAGGCTGGCGCGATCACGACCAGCGGCGATTATTCGTCGGGCGTGATGGCGATCGGCGCCAGCGAGGGTGTGCATCTCGACATCGACGTCGGCAGCGTGTCGACCGAAGGGACGGCGTCGCGCGGCGTGTTCGGCTATGCGC
>JAFAED010000432.1 GCA_023424275.1 Pseudomonadota bacterium
GACAAGGACCGCATCACGCTGAGCGTCACCAGCCCCGAAAACGGCACCGCCGCCGAAGAGGTTGCGGCAGCCTATGACAGCGACACGATGGAGATCGGCTTCAACGCCCGCTACCTCAGCGACATCCTCGGCCAGGTCGATGGCGACACCGTCGAGCTGCATCTTGCCGACGCGAACGCGCCGACGCTGATCCGCGAAAGCGAAAAGAGCCCGGCGCTCTATGTGCTGATGCCGATGCGGGTCTGACGACCGCTACAGCGCCAAACGAAAAAGGCCCCGCGCTTGCGGGGCCTTTTCTTTTATCCGGCCTTCGCGACCCGCCAGATCACGCCGCCGGTATCGTCGGCGACCAGCGCGCTGCCGTCCTTTGCGACCTTCACATCGGCGGGGCGGCCGCGCGCGGTCTTGCCGTCCTTGCCGAGGAACTGGTCGAGCAGGGTGACCGGCAGCGCGTCGACCGGCTTCCCGTTGGCGCCGAACTTGACGAACACGACATCATAACCCGTGACGGGCTCGCGGTTCCACGACCCGTGGCGGGCGATCAGTGCACCATTCGCCCAGCGCTCCCCAAGATCGAGGCCCTGCGTGAAGGTGAAGCCGAGCGGCGCGGTGTGGGCGCCGAGGCCATATTCGGGGCGCTTGACGTACTGGCGGCGATCCTCGGCCTCGGGCTCGACGCGCGGGTCGACATAGCCGCCCCAATAATACCAGGGCCAGCCATAGAAATCGCCCTCGGTGACGTCGGTCAGATAGTCGGGGACAAGGTCGCTGCCGAGCATGTCGCGTTCGTTGACGACGGTCCACAGTCGGTCGCTTCCCGGATAGAAGTTAAGGCCGACGGGGTTGCGGATGCCCGCCGCGAAGGTGCGCATATATCCATTCTCGGGGCGCACCTCGATCACACTGGCGCGGCGGAACTCGCGGTTCATGCCGGCTTCGCCGATGTTGGAATCGGCGCCGACCCCGATGTAGAGCCAGCCGTTGGGGGCAACCGCAAGGCTTTTGGTCCAGTGGCGGTTGGTGCCCTTTGCCGGCAGGTCGACGAGCTTGGTCGGCTTGCCGCTCATCTTCGTTTCGCCCGCCACATAGGGGAAGGCGAGCAGCGCGTCGGTGTTGGCGACGTACAGCGTGCTGCCAACCAGCGCCATGCCATAGGGCGAGTTGAGGCCGGTTATGTAGGCGGTCTTCACTTCGGCCTTGCCGTCGCCGTCGGCGTCGCGGAGCAGGGTGATGCGGTTCGCCGAGGGTTTGCGGCCCGCGCCGCCCTTGCCCATCAGGCTTTTCATCACCGCGCCCTGTACGCCGCCATCCTTGCGCGGCGGGCTCTGCGATTCCGCGACGAGGACATCGCCGTTGGGAAGCACCAATATCGTGCGCGGATGATCGAGCCCTTCGGCAAAGCGTGCCACCGCCAGTCCCTGCGCGGCGCGCGGGGCCTGGCCGGCGGGCCAACTGGTCGCTTCGGGTACATTCACCGTCGGGAAGGTCTCGGTTTTTTGCGACGCCATCACCGGCACCCGGCCGCTGAGTTCGGCGGTCGAGAAGCGCGCCACATCGGGGCGCGACATGATGTAGAGCGTAATGCCACCGGCGATAGCCAAGAGCAGCAGGGCGAGGGCGGCATATTTCAGGATCTTGCGCATGACGCCTGTCTACACGGGCGCAGCGCGGCGTCAAAGGGGTTGCGAAGCTGCCGAAAAGGTTAAAGTCGCGCGGTCGACCATTAACCTTACCCGATTGTTCATCACGGTTGGGAACGGGGCGGTGAGGCGCCGGGTGTAGGAGGGGGCTCCACCAACGGACCAGGACTTCCATGCATCTGCCTGCACCCTTTCTGACCGATCGCGCAGCGGTCGAGGACGCCCATGCGCTGATCAGCATGCATGGTGAGGAAGCGGGATTTGCGGCGGCGGCGCGCGCCGAACAATATCGCGTGCTCGGCAATCATGTCCATTTCGCGCGCTGGCGCCAGATCGAACGGCTGATCACCTATTTGTCGGTCGAGGATATCCTCGACACGGTGCACTAGGCTTTAAAGTCGCAGGCCCGCGGTTTCGGGCAATCCCGCCATGATGTTGAGATTCTGGACGCAGGCGCCGCTCGCGCCCTTGCCCAGATTGTCGAGCCGCGCAACGAGGCGGAGCTGGCGGCCGGTGGGGTCGGAAAAGAGCATCAACTCCATCCGGTCGGTGGCCTCGTCCTTCTGGCCGAGCAGCAATTCGCTCTCGTCGCCGCGGCGGACCGACACCAGCGGCGAGCCGTCGAAATGCGCCGCGAGCGTATCGAATGCCGCATCGGCGGTCGGCGCGTCGAAGCTCAGCGGCACCTCGACCAGCATGCCGCGATAGACGGGGACGACCGCGGGCGCGAACAGCGGCGGATGCGTCAGGCCCGCGCCCTGCTGCATTTCGGGGACATGCTTGTGGTTCAGCGACAGGCCATAGCTGCGGAAACCGATATCGCTCTCGGCCTCGAAACGCGCGATCAGTTCCTTGCCGCCGCCCGAATAGCCCGAGACGGCATTGATGCTGAGCCGCGCGTCGGCCGGTACGATGCCGGCGGCGACCAGCGGTGCAACGAGCGCCAGAAAGCCTGTCGGATAGCAACCGGGATTGCTGACGCGCGTCGAGGCGGCGATCGCCGCGCGCTGATCGGCGCTCAGTTCGGGGAAGCCATAGGCCCAGCCCGGCGCGACACGGTGCGCGGTCGATGCGTCGATGACTTTGGTACGGTCGTTTTCGATCATCGCGACCGCCTCGATCGCCGCCGCATCGGGCAGGCAGAGGATGACGAAGTCGGCGCTGTTCAAGGCCTCGGCGCGGCGTGCGGCGTCCTTGCGTTCGGAATCGAGCAGGGAAATCAGGGTGAATTCGCCCCGTCCGGCAAGCCGCTCGGCGATTTCGAGGCCCGTCGTTCCCGCCGCGCCATCGATGAAGACCGTCTGTGTCATGTGATTTTACCGCAGTCGTTTATAGCCGGAGACCGGCACATCATGCCCTTTCGCCGCCGAACGCGCGATCACGTCGGCCAGCGGTTCGCTGTTCACCGCCATCCATCGTCGGCTGGCGTGGATGATGGTCTGGCTGTCGGCCATGATGCCGACATGACCGGGGAAGAAGACGAGGTCGCCACGCGCGAGATCCGCAGGGTCGACATCCTTTTCAGGGCCGAGCGCGGCGAATTGCAGGTCGCTGTCGCGCGGCAGCTGAACGCCGGCTGCCGCCCACACCAGCTGGACGAGGCCCGAACAGTCGATGCC
>JAFAED010000464.1 GCA_023424275.1 Pseudomonadota bacterium
GCGCGGCGGGGCTGGCGCTCGCGAAGATCGCGGCGGCGAGCCCCGACAATCTGAAGCAGCGGATCGACGAGTCGGGGCTGTGGCCGGTGAACAGCCGCTGGCGTGAGAGCAATGCGCCATTGCTTGCCACCGTGCGCGAGGCGATGCGCGCGGAGAAGGTGCTGCATATCGATTATGCCGACGAAAAGGGCGCGGCGACCGAACGCGCGATCTGGCCCGCGGCGCTCGCCTATTTCGAGGACAAGCAGATCATCGCGGCCTGGTGCCTGCTGCGGCAGGATTTCCGCAGCTTTCGCATCGACCGGATCGCCGCGGCGCGGATCGGCAGCGAAGGCTTCGGGCGTCGCCGTGCGGTGCTGATGGCCGACTGGTGGCGGCAGAACGGGCTGGACGCAGCCTCCTGACATGATCTGTCAGGGGGATGGGCTAGTCCGTTTCGGGTGAGGGGCGCCGGTCGACGGCGCCCGCGAGACCGGAGGATTTCAGATGCTCAAGACCCATCATGGTTCGTGCCATTGCGGCGCCGTCAAATTCGAGGCCGACATCGACCTCGATGCGGGGACGGGCAAATGCAATTGTTCGATCTGCACCAAGAAAAGGAACTGGAGCGCGCAGATCAAGCCCGAGGCGTTCCGCCTGCTCACCGATCCCGCGGCGCTCGAGGAATATGTGTTCGGATCGGGCAGCGCGCATCATGTCTTTTGCAAGACGTGCGGCGTTTCGGCGTTCGGGCACGGCTATGTCGAGGAGATCGGCGGCGCCTATTATTCGGTGTCGATCGCGTGCCTCGACGATTTGACGCCTGCCGAAATGGCGGCGCTGCCCGTGCAGCATATGGACGGCGCGGGCAATAATTGGTGGAATCCGCCCGAGGTCACGGCGCACATGTGATCAGGTGCGGCGGGCGAGGTAGACGCCAGCTATCATCAGTCCGATCCCCGCGATGCGCCTGGTGTCGATCGCCGAGCGCATCGCGCCGAACAGGCCGAAATGATCGATCGTCGCGGCGCTGATCAGCTGGCCGACAAGTACGAAGAAGATCGCGTTGCCGACCCCGAAGCGCGGCGCGATGAAGGTCACTGCGATGACGTAAAAGGCGACGAAGACGCCGCCGAGGTGGAAATGGAACGGGGTTTCGGCCGACAGCCGGACCTGTCCGATCGATCCCGTCCACAGCGCGCCGGCGATCGCGATGAGCAGCGCGACCGCGAACAGCACGACCGACGCCGCCATCGGATGGCCGAGCCTTTGCCCCAGCCCCGAATTGAGCGCGGCGAGGATCGGGATGCCGATGCCGGTGAGCAGCATGATCGTCGCAAAGGCGGGTGCATTGTTGGCGGCCATCGGTCTTTCTCCCCAGTCGTAGTGGCTACAGGCCCAATTCTTCGAGCCCCGGATGATCGTCGGGCCGCCGGTCGCCCGCGCCGTCGCGCGGCCAGAGCAGCAGCCGGTCTGCCTCGGCGATCGCGAGATCGTTGATGCTCGCGATCCGCCGCTGCATTTCCCCATTATCGGCGAATTCCCAATTCTCGTTGCCATAGGAGCGCCACCACTGACCGGCATCGTCGTGCCATTCATAGGCGAAGCGCACCGCGATGCGGTTGCCGGTGAAGGCCCAAAGCCCTTTGACCAGCCGATAGTCATGCTCGCGCAGCCATTTGGCGGTGAGGAAATCGACGATCGCGGCGCGGCCGGTGACGAAGGTCGAGCGGTTCCGCCACATGCTGTCCGGCGTATAGGCGAGCGCGACGCGTTCGGGGTCGCGGCTGTTCCAGCCATCCTCGGCGAGGCGGACCTTCAGGACCGCGCTCTCATGGTCGAAGGGGGGAAGCGGGGGACGGGCCATCGGCTTTTCCTCTCAGGCGAAGGGAGTCGCGAATTCGATACGGATACCACCGGGCATCGCGGCGATGAAATGATGCGTCGTTGCGCCCTCGCGGATCGGTTCGGGGTCGAATTCGATCACCGCGCCGGGATGGCCCTGCACGCGCGCGAAGACGGTGCGCAGCGCATCCAAGTCGGCGACGCGCAGCGCGAGATGGTGAAGGCCGATATTGGCGCGGCGGTCGAAGGGCGTCGCGCTCGCGGGATCGGCGACCTGCCAGAGCGTGAGCAGGGTCGTGCCGTCCGAGACGAAGATCGCGGGATAGTCGGGGCGTTCGGCGGCGACGGTGAAGCCCAAGGCTTCGACGAAGAAGTCGCGCGCTTCGGTCACGTCGCGGACGGCGAGGCCGATATGGTGGGCGCCCTGGGTCAGTGCATTGGTCATGGATTTTCCTTCTCTGCTTTGAGCGCGGCGATTTCGGCGCGCAACTGGTTGAGTTCGGCCGCCATCGGCTGGATCGCGGCGGAAATTTCGGCCTCGGTGAAGCGCGGGGTGATGTGCTGCGAGCAATTCCACTCCCAGCCGATCACATCGATGAAGAAGGCGCGCTCGGGGGTCGCGCGATAGCCCTCGGGCATCAGCGCGGTGACCGCGGCGGGATCGTCCGCAAGTTCGACGCTATGCGCATGGCCGACAAGCTTCAGCCGCTCCTTGTTCGGATAATCCATCAGGAACAGCGAGACGCGGTCATTGTCCTTGAGATTGGCGGTGCTGATATATTGCTTGTTGCCGCGATAGTCGGCGAAGCCGATGCGGTTGCCTGCGATATGACGGAGGAAGCCCGCAGGGCCGCCGCGGTGCTGCATATAGGGCCAGCCCTCGGCATTGACGCTTGCCATGTAAAAACTGTCGCGTTCCTCGATAAAGGCGATTTCGCGCGGCGTCAGCGTGTCGGGGGTGCCGTCGGCTCCCGCATCCATCTTGGCGTAGGAGGCGCGCGAGCCATGGCGTTCCTGCTCGGCCTTCACCGCATCGTCGAACAATATGTGCCGGTAATTCTGCGCCATCGCGTTCGGCCTTTCCGCCAGAGGTAGCGAACGGAGACCGGGGGAGGGGGTGGGCCTCCGTTCGCCCCTCCTCATCTACGATGTTGCGCTGATGGTGATAATGAGGGAATCTGGAACGAGTTAATTCCGAAAAGTGGAATAATCATGGATCGCTTGCTCACGCTCGAAATGTTCGTCGCTGTCGCCGGCGAAGGCGGCTTTGCGGCGGCGGCGCGCAAGCTCGGCAGCTCGCCGCCCGCGGTGACGCGCGGGATTGCGGCGCTCGAGGCGCGGCTGGGGACAGCGCTGTTCCACCGCTCGACGCGCGCGGTCGTCCTGACCGACGCCGGCGCGGCATTCCTCGAGCAGGCGCGGCGTATCCTCGCCGACCTCGCGGGCGCCGAGCGCGAATTGCGCGGCGCCGAGGCTGAGCCGCGCGGGCAATTGCACCTGACCGCGCCGGTGATGTTCGGGCGGCTACATGTGCTGCCGGTGGTCGGCGAGTTGATGGCGCAGCACCGCGAGCTCGCAGTGCGGATGATGCTCATCGACCGCAATGTCCGCATCGTCGAGGAGGGGATCGACGTCGCGGTGCGCATCGGGCCGCTCGCCGATTCGGGATTGAAAGCGGTGCGGATCGGCTGGGTGCGGCAGATGCTGGTCGCGAGCCCCGCCTATCTGGCGCGGCGCGGGGCGCCGGCGCGTGTGGCCGATCTGGCGGGGCACGACCTGATCGCGGCGATGGGGCCGCGCGCGGCGGGCGAATGGCAGTTCGCATCGGGGCGCTGGCGCGTCGAGCCGCGCCCGCGGCTGGTGCTCAACACCGTCGACGCGATATTGGCGGCGGCGGAAGCAGGGCTGGGGATCGCCAATCTGCTAAGCTATCAGGTCATCGCGGCGGTCGATGCGGGATGGCTGATCTCGCTGCTGGCGGACGAGCAGCCGCCCGCGCTGCCGGTGCATCTGCTGTTCGAACCGTCGCGCGCGGGATTGCCCGCAGTGCGGCTGTTCATTGCGGAAATGAAGCAGCGGATGTGAATGGCGGGGCTGGTTTGAGGAATGGTCGCTTTGGGGTGGAGAGCGGACGCTGCACCCTCTCTCTCTCCGTCATCCCGGGCTTGACCCGGGATCCGCCTTTTCCTTCAAGACAGGCAGGCCCCGGATCAAGTCCGGGGTGACGATGCAGGGTAGGTCAGCTTCCGGTCGCTAACCGACCGTCGCCCTTACACCGTCCCCTCTTCCTTCTCGGCCTGCTGCCGCGCCCACATGTCGGC
>JAFAED010000518.1 GCA_023424275.1 Pseudomonadota bacterium
CGCATCGACCTGCATATCGGCAGGATCGAACGACAGGCGATACGCCTTGCTCATGCGAGGCCCGATCGCAGCGATCCCGCGACGAGCCGGTCGAGCGCGGGGACGTCGAGGAGGAAGCTGTCGTGGCCGAAGGGCGCCGACAGTTCGACGAAGCTCGCCGCCGCGCCGACGCTTTGCAGCGCCTGCACGATGCGGCGCGATTCGGAGGTCGGATAGAGCCAGTCGGTGTCGAAGCTGACGAGGGTGAAGCGCACATCCTTCGCGCCGGCAAAGGCACCCGCCAACCGCCCGTCGTGCGGATCGGCGAGGTCGAAATAGTCCATCGCGCGCGTGATGTAGAGATAGGCGTTGGCGTCGAACCGGTCGGTGAAGGCGAGCCCCTGATGCCTGAGGTAGGATTCGATCTGGAAATCGGCGTCGAAGCCGAAACTCTTGATGTCGCGCGCCTGCAGGCGGCGGCCGAATTTCTCGGTCAGCCCCTCTTCGGAGAGATAGGTGATGTGCGCCGCCATGCGCGCGACCGCGAGCCCCTTGGTGGGTGCGCGCGCGCTGCCATAATATTGACCGTCCTGCCAGTCGGGGTCGGCCATGATCGCCTGTCGCCCGACCTCGTGAAACGCTATATTCTGGGCCGAATGGCGCGCGGCGCTCGCGATGACGAGCGCCGAGGCCAGGCGTTCGGGATAGGTCGCCGCCCATGCCAGCGTCTGCATGCCGCCCATCGAGCCGCCGACCACGGCGTGGAGCCGCGCGATGCCGAGATGGTCGAGCAGCATCGCCTGCGCGCGCACCATGTCGGTGATGGTGATGACGGGGAAGGCCATGCCGAGCGGTGCGCCGGTCGTCGCATCGGGCGAAGCGGGGCCGCTCGACCCCATGCAGCTGCCGAGCACATTGGCGCAGATGACGTGGAACCGGTCGGTGTCGATCGGTTTGCCGGGGCCGACCATACGCGCCCACCAGCCGGGCTTGCCCGTCGCCGGATGGTCGCTCGCGACATATTGGTCGCCGGTCAGCGCGTGGCAGATCAACACCGCGTTCGACTTGTCGGCGTTCAGCGCACCATAGCTTTGGTACGCGATCGTCACCGACGGCAGCAGCTGCCCGCTGTCGAGCGGCAGCGGCGACGCGATCGTCACGCTGTGATGCTGAATATCGTGGAGCAGGCTCGCCATGGTTCGCGCGGGGCTAAGCGGGCGCGCGCACCCTGTCAACGTGCTGGACTTGGGCCGCGCAACCGTTAAACGGCGCGGCATGACCGATCACAGCGCCACTCTCGCCCCGAAGCCGTGGATCAGCGGCATCGCTCCCTATGTTCCCGGCAAGTCGGCCGGCGCCGATGGTCGCCCGCTGATCAAGCTGAGCGCGAACGAAAATCCGCTCGGGACGGGTGAAAAGGCACGCGCGGCATTTGCCGCGGCGCAGGCGGCGCCCGACGCGCTGTCGCGCTACCCCGATCCCGGTTCGGTCGAGCTGCGCGAGACGATCGCCGCGAAATTCGGGCTCGATCCGGCGCGCGTGATCTGCGGCAACGGGTCGGACGAGCTGCTCCACCTCGCCGCGGGCACCTACGCCGGGGCGGGCGACGAGATCCTCTATGTGCGCTATGGTTTTGCGGTCTATGAAATCGCCGCGCGGCGCGTCGGTGCGGTGCCGGTCGAGGCCGACGACAAGGATTATGCGACCGACGTCGATGCGCTCCTCGCGGCGGTGACCGACAAGACGCGCGTCGTCTACCTCGCCAATCCGAATAACCCGACGGGCACGCTCGCGAGCCGCGAAGATGTCGCGCGCCTCTATGCCGGGCTGCCGAAGAATGTCCTGTTCGTGATCGATCAGGCCTATAGGGAATATCTGTCCGACGCCGAGGATGATGGCGGGCTGGAGCTTGCGAAGACGCAGCCGAATGTGTTCATCACGCGCACCTTCTCGAAGATCCACGGGCTTGCCGCCGAGCGGATCGGCTGGGGCTATGCTGCGGCCGAGGTGATTTCGGCGCTGCATCGCATCCGCCTGCCGTTCAACGTCACGCGCGCGGGGCAGGCGGCGGCGATCGCGGCGCTCGGCGACGAGGAATTTGTGCGCCACAGCCGCGAGCATAATGCCGAGTGGCGCGCCTGGCTGGCGGCCGAAATCGAAAGCCTCGGCAACCATGGCCTGCGGATCGTGCCGTCGGCGTGCAATTTCCTGCTCGTTCTGTTCGAGGGCGATGTGAGTGCCGAGACCGTTTACACCCGGTTGATGGACGCGGGCTACATCGTCCGCTGGTTGCCGGGACAGGGTTTGCCGAACGCTTTGCGCATGACGATCGGTACCGAAGAGGAAACGCGCGGGCTGGCGGCGGCGATTCGCGTCGCGTTGAACGGCTGATGGCGATAGATCGCGTCGCGATCGTCGGATTGGGCCTGATCGGCTCGTCGATCGCGCGCGCGATCAAGGAGCGGTTGCCGCACGTCGCGGTGACCGGCCATGATGCCAGCGCCGAGGTGCGCAAGATTGCATTCGAACTCGAGCTTTGCGACGCGATTGCCGATGATCCGGTCGCGGCGGTGGCTGGTGCCGACCTGGTGATCCTTTCGGTGCCGGTTGGCCGCATGGGCGATGCAGCGGCGGCGATCGCCCCGGGGCTGAAGCCCGATGCGATCATTTCGGACGTCGGCTCGTCGAAAGCCGGGGTCGCCGAGGCCTTGGCAAAGGCGCTGCCCGGTCATGCCGTCATTCCGGCGCATCCCGTCGCAGGGACCGAGAACAGCGGCCCAGCGGCCGGCTTTTCGACCTTGTTTGAAGGGCGCTGGTGCATCGTCACGCCGAGCGCGGACGCGCCGGACGACGCCGTGACCGCCGTGACGTCTTTCTGGCAGGCGCTGGGTGCGAAGGTCGAGACGATGGACGCCGCGCATCATGACATGGTGCTCGCCGTAACGAGCCATTTGCCACATCTGATTGCCTATACGATCGTCGGGACCGCGAGCGAGCTCGAAGAGGTCACCGAGAGCGAAGTGATCAAATATTCGGCGGGCGGCTTTCGCGATTTCACGCGCATCGCGGCGAGCGACCCGGTGATGTGGCGCGACGTCTTCCTTGCCAACAAGGATGCGGTGCTCGCGACGCTGCAGCGCTTCAACGAGGATCTGACCGTGCTCCAGCAGGCGATCCGCCGCGGCGACGCCGACAAGCTGGAAGACTGGTTCACGCGGACGCGCGCCATCCGTCGTTCGATCATCGAACAGGGCCAGGATGACGCGGCGCCCGACTTCGGGCGCAAGCATTAGACTTTATCGATATTCGGCCCAGAGCGGC
Organism: Pseudomonadota bacterium; assembly: GCA_023424275.1. GTDB lineage: Bacteria > Pseudomonadota > Alphaproteobacteria > Sphingomonadales > Sphingomonadaceae > Sphingopyxis. Next base: position 3,301 of record JAFAED010000518.1, read on the forward strand.
CTGCAAATCGCACTTTTCCGAGCTTCCGGTGCTCACGTACCGAAGTACGCTGCGCTCCCGGTCTCGCAAAAAGCACAATTTTCGGCTCGCCCCGAACCAAATCTCGACAAAGTCTACCGAGCGTCGACGTGACTCAAAGCGGAATCGTCAATCCGCCTGCGCTTTGCCTTCCAGCAACGCTTCGGGCGGGTTCAGCGCGTTGATCGCGCGCCATACGCGCTCCTCCGCTTCCTCGCGCGGCAGGCCGGCGGGGATCGTCTCGCCGACCTTATAGGTGATCGTCCCAGGCCATTTGACCCAGCGGCGCGGCGGATAGGCAATGCCGCTGTTCACCGCGACAGGGATTACGGGCACGCCGAGCAGGCGGTAGATGCCGGCAAATCCCGAGCGTAATGGCGGCGCCTTGCCATGCGGAATGCGTGTCCCCTCGGCGAACAGCACCAACGGGCGGTCTTTGGCGAGCGCGGCCTTGGCAGCGTTCAGCATCGCGCGCATCGCCTTGCCGCCGCCGTCGCGATCGACGGGGATCAGGCCATAGAAATGCGCCGCTTGTCCCCATACGGGGATGTTGAACAGCTGTTCCTTGGCAAAGACGGCCGGATGCTTGAAAAGCCCCGGCTGTTCGATCGTCTCGAACGCGCCCTCATGCTTGAAGACATAGAGCACGGGAATGTCGGGCATCTCGCCTTCGACGACGATCCGCTGACCCAGCACAAAGCGGCAGATCAGCCGGTGGAACTGCGCCCAGATGCGGACGAACCAGATCGTCGCCTTGTGCGAGATGGGTAGCGAGATGACCGCGCCGATCGAACTGAAACTGCTCATCAGCACGAACAGCAGCCAGAAGAGG
>JAFAED010000535.1 GCA_023424275.1 Pseudomonadota bacterium
TCCCTACCCCGCCCGATGCGATTACCGGCACGCTGACCGCATCAGCGATCGCGCGCGTGAGGGCGAGGTCGTAGCCGTCTCTGGTGCCGTCGCGGTCCATGCTGGTGACGAGCAATTCGCCCGCGCCGAGTTCGGCAAGCCGGACCGCATGTTCGAGCGCGTCGATCCCTGTCGGTTTGCGTCCGCCGTGAGTGAAGATTTCCCAGCGCCCCTCTTCGACGCGGCGCGCATCGATGCTGCCGACCGCGCACTGGCTGCCGAAACGGTCGGCGATATCGGCGACGAGTTCGGGGCGCGCGACCGCGGCGCTGTTGACCGCGACCTTGTCGGCGCCCGCGAGCAGCAGCGCGCGCGCATCGTCGGCGCTGCGCACCCCGCCGCCGACCGTAAGCGGCATGAAGCAGACCTCGGCGGTACGGCTGACCATGTCGAGCAGGGTGCCGCGCCCCTGATGGCTGGCGCTGATATCGAGAAAGCAAAGCTCGTCGGCGCCCGCAGCGTCATACGCCCGCGCCGCCTCGACCGGGTCGCCCGCATCGCGCAAGTCGACGAAATTGACCCCCTTCACGACGCGCCCGTCGGCGACGTCGAGGCAGGGGATGACGCGGACGCGGACGGTCACGCCGCCCCCGCCGCAATCGCTTCGGCAAGGTCGAGCCGGCCGTCGTAGAGCGCGCGCCCGGTGATGACGCCTTCGATGCCGCTGCCGACATGCGGGCGCAGCGCGTGGATGTCGCCGATGTCGGCAACGCCGCCGCTGGCGATCACCGGAATGGCGACCGCCTGCGCGAGCGCGACGGTCGCTTCCACGTTGCAGCCCTTGAGCAGCCCGTCGCGACCGACATCGGTGAAGAGCAAAGCCGCGACGCCCGCGTCCTCGAAGCGGCGCGCGAGCTCCTCGACGCGAACGTCGGAGACATCGGCCCAACCCTCGGTCGCGACCATGCCGTCACGCGCATCGACGCCGACGACGATGCGGCCGGGCAGGTCGCGCGCGGCCGATTTGACGAATTCGGGGTCCTTCAGCGCCGCGGTTCCGATGATCACGCGCTCGACGCCGAGCGCGAGCCAGCGGTCGACCCCCGCGCGGTCACGAATACCGCCGCCGACCTGGACCTTGCCCGGAAAGGCGGCGATGATGCTCTCGACCGCCGCGCCGTTGACGCTCGCACCGGCAAAGGCGCCGTCGAGATCGACGACATGGAGGTGCGAAGCGCCCGCAGCGGCGAACAGCCGCGCCTGCGCGGCCGGATCGTCGCCATAGACCGTCGCGCGCGCCATATCGCCCTCGGCAAGCCGCACCACCTGCCCGCCCTTGAGGTCGATCGCGGGGAAGATGGTCAGGGCCGCCATGCGAGGAATCTCTCTAGTGTCGCGAGGCCGTAAGCCTGGCTTTTTTCGGGGTGATATTGCACGCCGACGATATTGTCCTTCGCCACCGCCGCGACAAAGCGCGCGCCGTGGCTGCTTGTCGCGGCGACGTCGACCGCATCGGCGAAATGATAGCTGTGCAGATAATAGGCTTCACCTGCCGCGATCACCGGGTGCGGCGCGGCAAGGATAACATCGTTCCAGCCCATATGCGGGATGCGCAGTCCCGGCGCCGGATCGAACGCGCGCACCGTGCCGCCGATCCAGCCGAGGCCGGCGTGGCGCCCATGCTCCTCGCCCGCATCGGCGAGCAATTGCATGCCGACGCAAATGCCGAGGAAGGGGGCGCCCTCGCCGCGCACGCGCCGCTCCATCGCGTCGATCAGTCCGTCGATGGCGGAAAGCCCGTTCATGCACGCCGCGAACGCCCCGACGCCGGGCAGCACGATGCGGTCGGCCTTCGCCACAACGTCAGGATCGGCGGTGACGACCACATTGTCCGCGCCCGCAGCGACGAGCGCATTATGCACCGAGCGAAGATTGCCCGCGCCATAGTCGATCAGGGCAATGACGCTCATCGGCTGGTCCTACAGGACGCCTTTCGTGCTGGGGATCGCATCGCCCTTGCGCGGGTCGATCTCGACCGCCTGCCGCAACGCGCGCGCCAGCGCCTTGTACATGCTTTCGGCGATATGATGGTTGTTCTCGCCGTAGAGCATCTCGATGTGCAGCGTGATGCCCGCGGTCTGCGCAAAGCTGTGGAACCAGTGCGGGAACATCTCGGTGTCCATTTCACCCAGCCGCGGCTGCGAGAAGCTCGACTTGTAGACGCAGTGCGGGCGCCCCGAAATGTCGAGCACGCAGCGCGTCAGCGTCTCGTCCATCGGCGCGTGCGCCTCGCCATAGCGGGCGATGCCGCGCTTGTCGCCGAGCGCTTTCGCCACCGCTTCACCGAGCGCGAGCGCGCTGTCCTCGACCGTATGATGCTGGTCGATATGAAGGTCGCCCTTCACGTTCATGGTGATGTCGATCAGCGAGTGGCGCGACAATTGCTCGACCATATGGTCGAGGAAACCGATGCCGGTGGACACCGAATAATCGCCCGTCCCGTCAAGATTGACGGTGATCGCGATATCCGTTTCCTTGGTCGTGCGCTGGACGGTGGCGGTTCGCATGGGATGCCCCATAGCAGCGACTTTTCGCGTTGCAAGGCCGCTCTCCCCCCTTGACCCGCACGCGGCGCGCGTTCATCCCCTCGCCCCATGAGTGACGATGTACGCGACAGCCTGATTCCCTATGACGAAATCGTGCAGGACGCGCTGCGCGCCGTGGTCGGCCGCGTGCTCAGCCAGATCGTCGGTTATGACAGCCTGCCCGGCGAACATCATTTCTATATCACCTTCAAGACGCAGGCCGTCGGGGTCGATATTCCGGCGCATCTGATCGCCAAATTCCCCGACGAAATGACGATCGTGCTGCAGAACCGCTTCTGGGATTTGAAGGTCGAAGACGATCATTTCAGCGTCGGCCTGTCGTTCAACCAGACGCCGTCGATCCTGACGATTCCCTATGCGTCGATCACCGCTTTCGTCGACCCGTCGGTCGATTTCGGGCTGCAGTTCCAGGTCAGCGACGACGACGAGACGCAGCCCGAGCCGCATGACGAGGCCGACAACGACCGGCCCGAGGTCACGACCGAGGATGGCTCGAACGTCGTGACGGTGGACTTCGGCAAGAAGCGTTAAAGTGCCAGGCCCTGCCTGGCCCCCCAGCCGTTTCTGGCAATATTGGGCACTCGCAGGAATGCTCGTGCTCACCGCCGCTTTCTGGTGGGGCGTCGAGGGCTATACGCTATTCCAGACCAACTATGCGCGTGGACAGGTTGCCGACGGACTGCTGCGCTTTAGTTTGCTGGTGCTGACCCCGGCGTTGATTCTCGTCTGGCTCGCCGCCGGCTGGCTACGCCGCCGCGTCGGCGAAGGCGGATATTGGCAGATGCTGGGACTCGTCGCGATGATCTGGGCGGGTTCGGTTCTGGTAACAAGGATGCTGGTGGCATGAATATGCGTGTGGAAAGCGACTCTATCGGCAATATCGAGGTCGCGGCCGACGCCTATTGGGGCGCACAGACCGAGCGCAGCCGCCACAATTTTGCTTTCCCGCCGCACGAGCGCATGCCGCTCCCGATCGTTCATGCCCTCGCACGGATCAAGGGTGCGGCGGCGCGCGTGAACCGCAGCCATGGCCTCGACGCGGGCCTCGCCGACGCGATCGCCGAGGCCGCCGAAGCCGTGGTCGCGGGCAGCTACGACGACCAGTTCCCGCTCGCGATCTGGCAGACGGGCAGCGGCACCCAGTCGAACATGAACGCCAATGAGGTGATCGCAGGCATCGCGAACGAGAAACTCGCGGGCGCGCGCGGCGGCAAATCGCCGGTCCACCCCAACGACCATGTCAACATGGGCCAGTCGTCGAACGACAGCTTCCCGACCGCGCTGCACGTCGCCGTCGCGGTCGAAACGACGGCGCGGCTGCTGCCCTCGCTGATCGCCCTCACCGACGCGCTCGAAGCCAAGGCGCGCGCGTGGAGCGACATCGTCAAGATCGGGCGCACCCATCTGCAGGACGCGACCCCGCTGACGCT
>JAFAED010000545.1 GCA_023424275.1 Pseudomonadota bacterium
GTAGCTGTCGTTACGACCGCCGCTACTTCGAAACCCTGAGTGGCATGTTCGGCGGTTCGAAGCCCACGGCGTTGTTTGCCGACGGCACCATCGCGCGGTCTCCCGATCCCGCATTCGTCAGGCAGAAGCTGGCGGAGCTGGCTCGGGCAGGCACCTCATTCTAGGGTCAGGACCCTAGGGTCAGGACCCATTAATTCCACGTTCGAGGCGTCGAAATGACGAAGATATTGGGCTTGGGCGGGTGCAGCGGGTAGCATCGCTACCCGCAAGGCCGCACGGGCCCGAGATCGAAGTCATTTCGGCGTCCCTGCGGGATTTGACCGATTTTGCCCATGGCTTCGTCGGAAAGGTTTGAAATATATTCATATTCCTTCACCTTTCCTCCTCGCCCTGAGCAAAATCGCTTCAAACCTCGATCGCGGAATTAAGGGGTCCTGACCCTAGACAGTTCGCCGCCATTTTGTCGCGCCGGTCGGAGAAATAGAGCCTCCGAGCGGCGATACAGATGATCGCAACGGATCAACTCGCCGCGACAGCGCGCTCATAGGCCGATAGCTTTTTGAACTCGAGTTCGGGGAAGCCTTCGGCAGCCGATTTGTCGAGCGCGTCATAATAGAGGTTCGCGCCGCCGAAATAGATGAGGACGCGTGCGCCCTTGTCGTCGCGGTTGGCGCCCATCATCCATGAATTGACCTTGTCGCCTTCGTTCATCAGCGTCTGGCCGTGGATATCCGCCGTTGCCGCAGTCCATTCGCGTTCGGCCTCTTCGCGCGGTTCGAAAATATCCATCCCCTCGCGTTCCATCTTGCCGATGCAACGCGAGATCCAGATTGCGTTCTGCTCGATCGAGGTCGGCAGGTTCGCAAAGGGCGCCTGCGGTCCGGTAACGGTGAACATGTTGGGGAAGCCCGCGACACAGACCCCCATGATGCACGCCGATTCTTGCTGCCATTTTTCGCGCAGCGTCTGCCCGCCGGTACCACGGATCGGAAAGGCTTCGAGCGCGCCGGTATAGGCCTTGAAGCCCGTCGCCAGCACGATGATGTCGAATTCATAGTCGGCGCGCGTCGTGCGCACCCCGGTTTCGGTGATCTCGACGAGCGGCTCCTGCTTCTTGATGTCGACCAGATGCACATTGTCGCGGTTGAAGGCTTCGAAATAGCCATGGTCGAGCGGCGGGCGCTTCGCGAACAGCGGATAATCGTCGAAGCTTGGCGTCAGCAGGTCGGCGAGCGCGGGGTCGTTGACGCGCTCGCGCATCTTGGCGGCGATGAAGTCGCCCGCGATCCGGTTCGCCTCGGGACTGGCGAGCAGATCGTCGAATGTCTCGAACACCCAGCGGAAGCTGCCGGTCCAATTCTCCTCGAAGATGCGCTGCCGCTCCTCGGGCGCCGTATCCATCACATTGCGGCCGACCGGACTGTCGAAGGCCATGCCGAAGACATGGTTGCGGCATTTGGCGACGATCGCGGGATAATTGTCCTTGATCTCCTTTTCCCACGCGGGGGTCATGTCTTTCTGCATCGCGGGGAGGACGTAGTTCGGCGTGCGCTGGAACACCGTCACGCTGCCCGCGGTTTCGGCGACGACGGGCAGCATCTGCACCGTCGTGGCGCCGGCGCCGATGATGCCGACCTTCTTGCCGGCATAGTCCAGCCCTTCGTGCGGCCAGCGCGAGGAATGGAAGAGCGGCCCCTTGAAACGGTCCATACCGGGGATCTTCGGGATCATCGGCTCCGAAATCATGCCCATGCCGCTGATGAAATATTTGCTGCTATAGGTCTCGCCGTCGCCCGTCGTGACCTGCCAGCAGCCGCGCTCCTCCAGATAGTCGGCCTCGACAATTTCGGTATCGAGCTGGATGTGCGGCCACATGTCGCACTTGTCGGCGACGAAGCGCATGTAATTCTGGGTTTCCTCGCGGCCGGGATAGCGTTTCGTCCACGACCACTCCTGGAGCAGTTCGGGCGAGAAGGTCAGGCAGTAATAATAGCTTTCGCTGTCGGTCGCGGCGCCCGGATAGCGGTTCCACGTCCAGGTGCCGCCGATATCCGACGCGCGGTCGAACACGCGGACGGAGAGGCCGAGTTCGCGCAAATAATGGATCAGCGCGAGGCCCGCAAAGCCGGCCCCGATCACGATCGCGTCAAAGTCCACCGCGGGCCCGCCTGGATTCTTCTTCTCGGTCATCTGTCTCACTCTCCACAAATCCGACGGCGCCTTATCTGACGCTCGCCCTGTTCTTCCAAAGCTCTCAGCCCGCACCCACGCGATCGGGGTCCACCGCGCCGATCTCGGCGAGGATCGCCGCGCGATCGGAATCGCGCCGCCACATTTGGGGCGTAACAACGTCGGTGCCTGCGAAACGCGGCGCGGGGTGCGGCTGCATCCAGCCGTCGGCCTCGACATAGCTGCCGCGCGCGCGGCTGTGCTCGTGCGCCGGCGCGTCGTCCATCGTCAGCACTTCGCTGTAACAACAGTCGCGCGATTGCAGTCGCGCGGTCCAGGTCGCGCGGGGTTCGCTGGCGAAAATCGCGGCGAGCCGCGCCTTCATCGCCGGCCATCGCGACTGGTCGTGCTGCGCGGCGAAGAGCGGGTCGCCACCCAGCCCGAGTGCCTCGACGAGCCGTGCATAAAATTGCGCCTCGATCGCCCCGATCGCGACGAAACGGCCGTCGGCGCAGGCATAGCAGCCATAAAAGGGCGCGCCGCCGTCGAGCAGGTTCTGGCCGCGCCCGCGGCTCCACATATCATTGTGGCGCAGCGACCACATGCCCGCCATCAGCGCCGCAGCGCCGTCGGCCATGCTGCAATCGATCACGCGCCCCGCACCGCTCTGCCGCGCGGCGAGCAGCGCCGATACGAATCCGAACGCCAGCAACATCCCGCCGCCGCCATAATCGCCGATCAGGTTCAGCGGCGGCATCGGCGGCTGGCCTTCGGCGCCAAGCGCCGCAAGGCAGCCGCTGATCGAAATATAGTTGAGGTCGTGCCCCGCCTTGTCGGCGAGCGGCCCGTCCTGTCCCCAGCCGGTCATCCGTCCGTAGACCAGCGCCGGGTTGCGCTCCATCAGGACATCGGGGCCCAGCCCCAGCCGTTCAGCCACGCCAGGGCGGAAACCCTCGATCAGCCCGTCGGCGGTTTCGACAAGCCGGGCAACGATCTCCACGGCTTCGGGACGTTTCAGATCGAGCGTGATCGACCGCCGCGAACGGAGCAGGACATCGCGCCT
>JAFAED010000580.1 GCA_023424275.1 Pseudomonadota bacterium
GGTCGCGCAGCGTTTCGCGGTCGCCCTTCCAAAAGGCCTCGGAAATCATGCGATACGCCGCTTCGGCGCCTTCCATGAACCGGCCCGCATCGAAACCGCGATCGGTTGCAAGCAACTGCCGCAGCCCGATTTCGGCGGCGGGTTCATAGACCAGTCCCGACGTATCGGCGGGCGCGGCAACAGCCGCCTGCGATGCGTCCTTCTCGTCGAGGCGGACCGGCGTCGCAGCGGTCCGCTCGCGCGGCAGCACGGGCTCCTGCTCATGCCCCGTGCGCTTGCCGAGCACCGAATAGAGCCGCATGCCGAGGAAGGCGGCGATCATGGCGAGCAGGACGATAGCAAAAGAGGTCACGGGCAAAAGTCCAATGCAGGCGATGGAAACGTCATGGTCGATACATAGGCGATACGCGCCCCGGTTTCAAATGACCATGGCCGCTGGCACGCGGCAGGTCAACGATCCACCCTTAACTATGCTGCGCAACGGGCGGCCATTGTGCTGGCCGCCGGGCGCTGCTAAGCGCCGCGACAACCGTCCGCCGCAGCCCCTGCACGGTCTGCGGATGCGGATTTTGTTTCCATCTTTCAGCGAAAGCATCTGTACCATGGCCGACGAGACCAGCGCCGACATCAACAACCCCGCCCTGCAGCCGAACGGCGAGGACACGAGCCCGGCGATCGGCCTGATTTCGCAATATGTGAAGGATTTGTCGTTCGAAAATCCGAACGCCCCCGCAGTCTATCAGTGGCAGGACGCCCCGCAGGTCGACGTGCAGTTCAACATCGCGGCCGAAGGCGTCGGCGAAAATCTGTTCGAAGTGTCGCTGAAGATCGACGTCACCTCGAAGACCGATCAGGGCACCAGCTTTGTGATCGACCTGAAATATGCCGGCCTGTTCGGCGTGCGCAACGTCCCCGAAGACCAGCTGCAGCCCTTTTTCCTGGCCGAAGCGCCGCGCATCCTGTTCCCCTTTGCCCGCCGCGTGATCGCCGATGCCGTCCGCGACGGCGGCTTTGCGCCGCTGCTGCTCGAGCCGATCGATTTCCACGGGCTGTTCATGCAGCAGGTGCAGGCGCAGGGCGAAGGCCAGGGCGAAATCCCCGCGCCGGTCGGCGAAGCCTGATCCCTCTCCGTCCGGCTGACCTCGCGCGATGAGCAGCCTGATCAAGAATGTCGGGACGATCGGCGGGCTGACGATGGTCAGCCGCATTTTCGGCTTCGCCCGCGACATGCTGCTCGCCCGCGTGCTGGGCGCCGGCCTTGCCGCCGACGCCTTCCAGCTCGCCTTCACGCTGCCCAACACCTTTCGGCGCCTGTTTGCCGAGGGCGCCTTCTCGGTCGCCTTCGTCCCCATGTACAGCCGCGCGCTGCACGGTGCGGGGGATGAAGGCGGCGGCGAGGAGGCGGCCGCGAAATTCGCCGACGATGTCCTGTCGGTCTTCCTCTGGGTGCTGCTCGCCTTTTCGGCGGTGATGATGATCGCGATGCCGGGGATCGTGTGGCTGCTCGCGCGCGATTTCCAGGAAGTGCCGGGCAAGTTCGACCTCGCGGTCTTCCTCAGCCGGCTGACCTTTCCCTATCTCGGGCTGATCAGCCTCGTTGCGATGCTGTCGGGCCTGCTGAACGCGCGGTCGCGCTTTGCGCCCGGTGCCTTCGCCCCCGTCCTGCTCAACATCGTCCTGATCGCGGGGATCACCGCAGGCTGGTGGCTGCGCGGCGACAGCCATGACGACCGGATCGTCGCGGTGGCGCTCGCCGTCTCGGTCAGCCTCGCAGGGGTCGCGCAGCTCGCTTATCTGATCTGGGCGGTGCGCCGCGCCGGCCTCCGCCTCCACTGGCGCCTGCCGAAATTCACCCCCGAGGTGAAGAAGCTCGGCCTGCTGATCCTGCCCGCGACCTTCGGCGCCGGCATCTACCAGATCAGCCAATTCGTCGACACCTTCTTCGCGACCTCGCTGCCGCAGGGCTCGCTGACCCTGCTCAAGCTCGCCGACCGGCTGAACCAGATGCCGCTCGGCATCGTCGGCATCGCGCTCGGCACCGCGATCCTGCCGATGCTGTCGCGCCATATCCACAGCGGCGACGCCGCCGAGGCGCAGCGTTTGCAGGGCAATGCGTTCGAGATCGCGACTTTGCTCACGCTGCCCGCCGCCGCCGCGCTCGCGATCTGCGCACCGGCGTTCGTCACCGCCTTTTTCGTCGGCGGCAAATTCACCGATGCCGACGGCGCGATCATGGCGAACATCGTCGCCGCGCTGGTCGCCGGCCTGCCCGCCTATGTCATCGTCAAGATCCTGAACCCCGGCTTTTTCGCACGCGAGGACATGCGCACCCCGGTGTGGACCGCGCTCGTCGCGCTGATCGTCAATATCGCGATCAACCTCTATGTCGTCGAACGTTATGGCATCGTCGGGCTGGCCGGCGCGACGGCGGCGTCGGCGTCGCTCAACTGCCTGCTGCTCTATACGATGCTCCACCGGCGCGGCTGGTTTCACTTTACCGCCAGGCTCGCCGGGCGGATCGCGCGGCAACTGGTCGCGGTCGCCGCGATGTCGGCGCTGCTTTGGTGGATGATGCCGATGATGGAGCCCTATTATGGCGGCGGCGTGTTCGATCGCATCTGGTCGCTCACGGCGCTTTGCGCGGCAGGCGGCGCGGTGTTTTTCGCGGTCGCCTTCCTCGTCGGCGCGCTTGACAAGGATCTGGTCGCCATGCTCACGCGGCGGCGCGGCAAAGCTGCCGAAACTCAGGAGTAAGACATGCGGACGCTATCGGGCATCCAGCCCACCGGAAATTTGCACCTCGGCAATTATCTGGGCGCGATCCGCAACTGGGTGCGCATGCAGGACGAGATGGAGGGCGAGAAGCTCTATTTCCTCGCCGACCTGCACGCGATCACCGTCTATAACGACCCCGCCGAGCTCACCGCGAACACGCGCGAGATGGCGGCGGCGCTGATGGCGGCGGGGATCGATCCCGACAAGGCGATATTGTTCAACCAGGCGCGCGTCCCCGCGCATGCCGAGCTGGCGTGGCTGCTCTTCTGCACCGCGCGCATCGGCTGGCTGAACCGCATGACGCAGTTCAAGGAAAAGTCGGGCAAGAATCGCGAGGGCGCGAGCGTCGGGCTCTTCGCCTATCCGGTGCTGCAAGCAGCCGACGTGCTGCTGTACCAGACGACGCACGTCCCCGTCGGCGACGACCAGAAGCAGCATCTGGAACTCGCGCGCGACATCGCCACGAAATTCAATCTCGATACGGGCACCGAGACCTTCACCCTGCCCGAGCCGACGATTCCCGCCGCCGCGGCGCGAATCATGAGCCTGCGCGACGGGTCGGCCAAAATGTCGAAATCGGACCCGAGCGATGCGAGCCGCATCAACCTGGTCGACGATCCCGACACGATCATGGCGAAAATCCGCAAGGCGAAGACCGATCCGGAGCCGCTGCCGTCGGAAGCCGCGGGACTCGAAGGCCGGCCCGAGGCAAAGAATCTCGTGTCCATCTATGCCGCGATGGCCGACGAAAGCGTCGACCAGGTGCTCGCGCGCTTTGCCGGGCAGGGATTCGGCGCGTTCAAACCCGCACTCGGCGAATTGCTGGTCGAGACATTGCGCCCGATCGCGACGCGGCTGACCGAACTCAAGGCCGATCCTGCGGCGATCGATGCGGCGCTCGAGGCAGGCGCGGCGCGTGCGTCGGCGCTGGCGCAGCCGACGCTCGACGCGGCTTATTCGGCATTGGGACTCTGCCGCTAATCGCTTCGAAGGGCTTGCTTATCCGCAGTGGCTCTCCATATTCTCCATGGAACGAAGATGCGACGAACCGGGTTCAACCAAGGTTAAGTCGCGTCGGTATAGTCTATGGTATGAGAGCGCGATGATATGCGCATCCCGAATCACGGAGCCAAGACGATGAGCAAGATGAATTTCCGTCGATTGAGCCTGGCCGCCATGACCGGCGCGGCGCTGGCGCTCGCCGGCTGCGCGACCCCCTTCAAGGCCGACGTCGCGCGTTTCCAGACGCAGCTTCCCGCGCCGCAGGGCCAGAGCTTTGTCGTCGAGGCGAGCAACCCCGCTTTGCAGGGCGGCATCGAATTCGGCCAATATGCCAATCTCGTCGCCGGCGAACTGACGCGCTACGGATATCGCCCGGCCGCAAACGGCGAGCGCGCCGACCTGGTCGTCCGCATGGATTATGGCGTCGACAAGGGTCGCGAACGCGTCGTGTCGAGCCCCGGCTTCGGCGATCCCTGGTACGGCGGTTACGGTGGCTTCTATGGCCGCGGCTTCTATCGCCCGGTGATCGTCACCGGCCGCGGCGGGCGCCGCTATGTCTATGGCTATCGCGACCCCTTCCTGTGGGGCGGTTTCGGACCCGGCTGGGGCGGCGGTTATAACGACGTCAGCAGCTATACGGTCTACACCAGCGGACTGAACCTGCAAATCAACCGCTCGGCCGATGGCTCGCGCCTGTTCGAAGGCCATGCCGAAGCACAGTCGCGCGACAACAACCTGCAGGCGCTTGTCCCGAACCTCGTCGAGGCGATGTTCACCGGCTTCCCCGGCAATTCGGGCGAGCGGGTACGGATCACGGTGGCACCGCCCGAAAAGGGCTGACACACCGTTTAAGCCATACAAAAGGCCCGCCTCCGGCAAGGAAGGCGGGCCTTTTTCGTTTTGAGGAGGCGGTGTCGGCTGCGGCGGCAACCGCCCTCTCCATCAACGTCACCCCGGACTTGATA
>JAFAED010000009.1 GCA_023424275.1 Pseudomonadota bacterium
GGTCGAGCTTTACATAGCCGTTGACCGCATAATGGCCGGGGCGGATGGTTCCCGCTTCGAGCAGGCGTTGCTCGCTCTTTTCCCCCGCGACGAGGACGAAATCGAAATGGCGGTCGCGCGGATCGAGCATGATCGCGCGGTCGCCCGCGCCGTGCGGGGTGAAGATCAGGCGCGTCCGGCGAGACAGGAAATGGCGGATCGCGGTGCTCGTCCGTTCGGGAACGACGATTGCGTCGAACTGGCGCAGGAAACCGAGCGCGCCGAACAGGATCGGCAGGCGCGGGTGACGAATGAGCGCGCGGTCGCGCAGCCAGCGGCTGATACCGCGCTGCCCGAGCAGCGTCACGCGCGGGGCAAATCCGGGATAGGCCTGTCCCACCTGATCGACCATTCGCAGGTGATCCGCGCTCGCGACGGCCACTTCGACCTGGTGACCATCGGCCGCCATTTCGGCAGCGATGGGCAAGGCGTGGAATATCTGATGGGGTTCGCCAATGAACAGGAAGAGGATACGCATTACCGGGCCCCAATCACCGCGCCCGCAGCGGGGTCTTCGAAATCGGCCGTTTGCCAACCGTGCTGTGCCGCACGCCGAGCGATCTTTTCGCCGCGCCCGATCAGCCAGGTTTCATCTGCCAGCGCGAAGGTGGGGGCGTCGCTGATATGATCCGAATAAGCGCGGATATGCGCGGTGCCGTCGGCGGCATGGGCCGCGAGCCATTCGGCAACGCGCCGTGCCTTTTCCTTGCCATAGCAATTGGGTCCGTCGAGGTCGGGTAGCCAGTTTCCGGCCGCATCGCGGCGATGGCGCGACGCGACGATCGCGTCGAAATCCAGCGCATCCGCAATCGCGCCGGCATAAAATTCCGGCGCGGCCGTTGCCATCAACAGGCGATATCCCTCGGTGCGGTCGCGTGCGATGCATGCCGCAGCGCCGGGCGGGACGTCCCGTGGTACGCGCCACGCCGCAAAATGCGCGGCGAGCCTTTCGGCGCGGCCGGGGGAGATGTCGGGTCCCAGCATCAGTCGAATCGCGGCTGGCTTGAACCGATCGCGTCCGTAGAGGCGAAGCGCATAGCCGATCATCAGCGCCAGAAGCGCGGGAAGCAGCAACAATCGCCACGGCGCTTCCCGCCATGCAGCCCAAAGCAGGAACAGGGTGAAAGTGGGTTTGCGCAGCACGGTGCGGTCGAGATCGTAGATCGCGATTCGGGCGGACGGCGAAATGACGGTCATACTTCCTCGCTTCCGATCAGCCGCAGCCGGCGGCCGGTCTTGCCCAGCGAGGCGCGATCGGCGAGTGGCAGGGCAAAGCGCATCGCCAGCCAGACCGACGCGGCGGCGATCAGCGCGATCAACGGCACGGAGAAAAGATCGGGTAGGCGATCGGCGAGCAAGGTGAGCACACCGGCCGCCAGCGTGATCACGCCTGCGCGGACGGCAACGGCCGGGAACTGGGCATCGAAGGGGTGGAGCTTCTCGGTAAACGCGAGCTGGAGCATGGGGATGCCCGCCATCACGACCACGCCGATCGCGGTGGCGAGCGTGACGCCAGTCAGCGGATCGAGATGACCGACAATCAGCCACCCGGCGCCCACCGCAAGGCCGACGCCGAAGATGCTCGCGGTTAGTTGCTGGCTGAAAGCGGCGACGACCTGGAGTACCGGAGCGGCAATACCGAGCACGGCTTCGGCCGCGCGCGCGAACAGCAGGATCACAAGCGCCGCCTGCGCAGCTTGCGCGCCATGTCCGAACAGTCCGAGCAACGACGCGCTGCCCGCGGCGAGCACCGCGGCAAGGGGGAGGGTGATCGCCGAGATGAGCCGCGTCGCATAGGCATAGATATCGGCAACCTGACGCCGGTTTTCGCGTTCGGCGCTCGCGGCGAGGGGCGCCATCACGTACACGAAGGCAATCCGGACGAGCTGGACGACGCTCGACAGCTTGCGGGCGATGGTGAAGAGGCCCGCGGCTGCGGCACCGGCGGCGCCGGGTAGCAGCAGGTTGAGGATCAGTGCCGGTGCATCGCCGAACAGGCGTGCGATGATATTGGCCGGCAGGATCGACAGGCCTGCCCAGAAGGTGTTGCGCGCGGTTTCGGTCACCCAGGGACCCCGCCACAGGTCGGCGAAATTATAATAACGGGCGAGTAAGCGAATGGAGAGGAGCGCGGTGATCGCCAGCGAACAGAGGTGCGCGATGAACAGGCCTTTGAGGCCGAGCCCGCCCGCAAAGAAAAGTCCGGCGAACACGAGCCGGATCACCTGTTCCCAGACGATCCGAAGCCGGATTTCGGCGCCGAACACCATGCGTGCGCGCAGCGCCGAGGTCGCGATTTCGACAAAGGCCCAGAGCGGAAGCGCCCAGACGAAAATCTGGATCGCGGGGGTGACGAGCGCGCGGTCCTTTTCCGCCACGTTGAGCAGCGGCCCCAGTTCGGCGGCGAAAATCGCAATCAAGGCAGCGACAACCAGGCAGGGGCCGACGCCGAAAATCATGGCGGTGCGGAGTGCCGCCGCAGCCTCGGCATTGCTTGCCGATTGCGGCACGGTGCGCT
>JAFAED010000013.1 GCA_023424275.1 Pseudomonadota bacterium
GCGCGGCGGCCAGTTCGGGCACGGCGTCGACCATGCGCGACGCTGCGACCGTCGCCTGTATCTCTTCCAGCGACATCTGCATTCCCACGGGCACCTTCGTCGGCGGGTCCTGTTCCTGTCCGCCGACGCCGATCAGGACGCGCGGCTTGCGGTCGAGCTTTGCGAGCTTGTCCTTGAAAGCGGGCAGGTGGCCGAGGATCGCAAAGCCGTCCCACCACAGCGACGGGCTGTTGGCGAGGAAGGTAGTAAACGCGTCGGGCCGCGTCAGCAACGCATAGGTGGTGAACAGCCCGCCGAGCGAATGGCCGAACAGGATGCGCTCGTCCGCCGATGCTTCGGGGTAACGCCGGCCGATCTCGGGCGCGAGCGTGTCGGTGAGGAAGGAGAGGAAGGCGTCGGCGCCGCCGTCCTGATCGCCGATGAAGCTGGTCATGCCGCCCAGCGCCGCGCGCCCGGCCTCGCTGAGCGGCGGGGTCAGATCGGCGGTGCGCAGCTTGGCGAACTCGAGAAAATCGACGCCATAACCGATGCCGACGACCATAGCGGTCGGCAGCATGCCCATGATCCCGCGCAGCCGCGCGATTTCGGCGGCGAGCGCGAAGCCGATATCGCCGTCGAGGACATAGAGCACGGGCACCTTGGCGCCTTCGGGAATATGCGCGACGCGCGCGACGCTGATCTGGAAGCTGCCGTCGCCGCGCGGGTGCGGCATTTCGAACTGTTCGACCGGGACTTGCAGGGAAAAGCTCATCGGGTTGTTCCTTGTTTCGGGAGGGGGGCGTCAGGCGCGGGAGTCGCGCAGCGCGCGATAGACGAAGTCCTGTGCGACGGTTTCGGGCGGGCGCATGTCGGTCATGATGCGTTTCCGGTTCACCATGCCGATGCACAACAGGTCATGTTCGGGATCGATCCAGAACCAGCAGCCAAAGGCGCCGCCCCATTCATAGGTGCCCTTTCCGACGGGGCGCCCGGCGCGGTCTGGGTCGAGGCAGACCATGCCGTTCAGCCCGTGGCCGTTGCCGTCGCCGATCACATAGTGAAGGATCGGAAAACGCTGGTCGAGCAGGGCATCGGGCAGGTGGTTGGCGAGCATCAGGTCGACGCTTTCGGGCTTCAATACCTGCACATCGCCAAGGCTGCCGCGGTTCAGCAACATGCGGGCGAGGCGGGCATAGTCGCCGGCGGTCGACTTGAACGAGGTCCCGCCCATCGGGAAGATCGATTCCATCCGTTCATCCTGCGTCGCGGTGCGCAGCGTGCCCGTTTCGGGGTCGAGCACATGGCCGCACACCAGCCGGCGGGTCTGGTCATAATCGAGGACGAAGCCGGTATCGGCCATGCCGAGCGGATCGAAGACGCGCTTTTTCAGGAACAGGTCGAACCGCTCGCCGCTCAGCCGTTCGACGATCTCGGCCTGCAGGTCGGTCGCGACGCTATATTCCCAGGCGGTGCCGGGTTCATAGTCGAGCGGCATCGACGCGTATCGGCCGATCTGTTCGGTCAGCGAGCGCGCCTTGTGCCATGACAGCAACTCGAACTTTGCCATCATCTCCTCGACCGTCTTGCCGAAGCTGAAACCCGCGCTGTGCGTAAAAAGCTCGCGGATCGTCGGCGGGCGGCTGGCCTTGCTGCCGGGCAATGCGGCGATCTTGGCAAATTCGGGCAGATAGTCGGCGACCGAATCGTCGAACTGCCATTTGCCCTCTTCGTGGAGCAGCAGCATCGCGATCGCCGCCAGCGGCTTGCTCATCGAAAAGAGGGTGAAGATCGAGTCGGGTTGAAGCGGGCGCCGGTCGCGGCAGTCGGCAAAGCCGGTAACATGACTGTGCACCAGCCGGTCGCCCTTGGCGAGCAGCATCACCTGTCCGGGCAGTTCGCCGTTCGCGACCATCGTGTCGAAATAGGTGTCGAGCTCGGCGAGGACCGCCGCCGAGAAGCCCGCCTCTGCGGCGGTGGTCGACACAAAATTACCGGTCTGCATCCCGTCTCTCCCTTGGCTGGCATCGTTTTGCGTCACCGAAGTCGTCGGTCTTGTCGCGCTTTCGATTTTCCAACTTTCTTAAAAGGAAAGTACGGAAACTCGATTCGGTCAAGCGAAATTGCGGTGCTTATTGCCGAAATTTCTGGAGGGAGCCGTTCAAATAGCCCGGATTTCAGCGGCCTAAACTGGAGTCTTGTGCGCGAAAAATGATGGATTGACAGATTTGTGAAAATGAGTTTCCAATAGAGAAATATGGAAAGTGCCCGGCAAGGGCGTGGTCAAGGGGACGGGATATGGCGAAACAAGTGATGGGTATTCTCCTGATCGCGGCGGCGATGCCGACGGCGGCGTGGGCGCAGGACGCGTCGGCCGCCGATGAAGGCAGCGGCGACATCATCGTGACGGCAACCAAGCGCGCCGAACGCCAGCTCGACGTCCCCAGCGCCATCACCGCCTTTCGCGGCAGCGACCTGCTCGACGACGGCTATACCAGCCTGAAAGATTATCTGGCGCTGACCCCCGGCGTGCAGGTCAGCCAGGCGGGCGGCGGCGGCAGCCCCGTCATTCGCGGGCTGACGACCGGCACCAACCTTGGCGCGATCGTCGGGATCGTCGTCGACGGTGCCCCGGTCGGTCCCAGCTCCTCGTTCAACCTTGGCGGCGCCAATTCGACCGACCTCGATCCGATCGACCTCGAACGCGTCGAGGTGCTGAAGGGGCCGCAGGGCACGCTTTATGGCGCGAACACGCTGGGCGGCCTGATCTCCTATACCTTCGCACGCCCCGACCTGTCGGACGTCACGGCCGTTGCCCGTGCCGAACTTGCCGGCACCGAACATGGCGGCACCAGCTATTCGGTTCGCGCCGCGGCAAGCGCGCCGCTCGTCCGCGACAAGCTCGCGATCCGCGCCTCGGGCTATATCGACCGGCCCGCCGGTTTCGTCGATAATTCGGTCGCGGGAATCAATGATTTCAACCGCGCGCGCAACTGGGGCATCAACGGTTCGCTGCGCTTCGAGCCGACCGACGATCTCAAGATCAATATCGTCGGCTTTCACCAGCGGGTGAACCAGCGCGGGCAGGACTATGTGATCTACGGCGCGGATCGCCAGCCGGTCACCGATCTTCACTACGACCAGCAACTCTATAATAAATATAGGAAGACCAGCGACGTGCTGATCGGCACGATCGATTATGACCTAGGTTTCGCCAACCTGACCTCGGTCAGCAGCTATCAGAAGATCGATGCCTATATCGTCCTCAACGCGCTGCCCTTCAACGCGCAGTTGCCGCTGCTGACCTTGTTCGGTGGCGCGGTCGTTCCGCCGGGGACGGCTGCGGGAGCCGATGCCAAGGGGCCGATCAAGAAATTCTCGCAGGAACTCCGGCTCGCCTCGTCGGGCGACGGGCCGCTGCAATATGTTGTCGGCGCCTTCTACACGCACGAAAAGGCGCGGACGTCGACGAACGTCGTCGGTTTCGATGCCGATTATCAAGCGGTCCCCACGCTCGACCCGGCGATCGGCTTCGGCGTCAACGACACCTACAAGGAAATCGCGGGCTTCGGCAATCTGACCTACAAGTTCAGCGAGGCTTTTGACCTGACCGGCGGCGTACGCATCGGCCGGATCAGCCAGACCTATAACCAGACATTCTACGGCAGCGACATGGCGGCGTTCAACACGCTGCTCCTGTTGCAGGGGCTGGACCCGATCCCCGCCGATACGGGCGACCAGAAGGGCGCGGAGACGGTCAAGACCTGGCTGCTCACCGCGCGCTATCATTTCTCGCCCGACGGCATGATCTATGCGCGCTATGCGACGGGTTTCCGCCCCGGCGGTCCGAACTTCGCCGTCCCCGGCCTGCCGTCGAGCTTCCAGGCCGACTCGACCGAGAATTTCGAAGGCGGCATCAAGACCAAATTCTGGGACGGCAAGGGCACGATCGACGTCTCGGCCTATTATATGCGCTGGAAGGACATATTGATCCAGGTCAGCAGCGGCGGCCTCAACGCCTATACCAACGGCGGCAATGCGCGCGTCTATGGATTTGAAGGCGCGCTGTCGCTCCAGCCGGTGCGCGGGCTGACGCTGGCGGGGACCGTGTCGTATAATGATGGCAAGATCACCAGCGTCGACCCGCTGGCTGCGGCATCGATCGGCGTCGGCGATCCGCTGCCCAACAATCCGAAATGGAGCGGGTCGCTGTCGCTCGATTATCGCGCGCCGGTGTCGGGCAGGTGGCAGGCCGTTGCGGGCGCAACCGCAAAATTCGCGGGATCGCGCCACTCGGCGCTGCGATCGAGCATCCTCAACCCCGACTATATCCTGCCGGGCTATGCGCTGTTCGACCTGCGGGCGGGGCTGGAGAGCGACAAGGTCGATATCGGTCTGTTCGTCCGCAACCTGACCGACAAGCGCGCGCAGCTCAGCGCGACGACGAGTGCCGGGATCAACGAAATCGTCGTTCAGCGACCGCGGACGATCGGGGCCTCGGTGACGTTCCGATATTGATCGAAATTCCAGTTTGATGTCGCCCAGCATATTCTTTCATGCGAAAGCCCGACCTTTCTTCTTGCGCAGGCGGGCTGTCACCGGCCATGTCGATTTTGCGCGAGCAGGCCAGGGGTTTTCGAGAAACGATGCGCGAGAAGACGGGACGCAAAGAGGAACTGGCAACCAGCCGCTTGCGGGTGGGGGCGGCGATCCGCGAACGGCGTTTGGCGGCAGGGCTGTCGCTCGCCGAACTCGCCGACCGTATCGGTGTCGCCTTGTCGACCATGTCGAAGATCGAGAATGGCAAGATTTCGACCAGCTTCGAGCGGCTCGACAGCGTCAGCCGCGCGCTGCAGGCAGACCTGACCGAATTCCTGGGGACCGCCGCGCCGATGGCGATCGCGATGCCGGCGTCCTCGGCCTATGGCATGCGGCGCAGCATCACGCGGCCCGAGGATGGGACGATGGTCGACGCCGGATCCTATCTCGAATGGTTCCACGCATCGGACATGCTGCAAAAGCGATTCCAGCCGGTTGTCGCCGAACTGCTGCTCGAGGATGTCGCCGACTACGGCCCCTTCACCCAGCACAGCGGCGAGGAATTCAACTATGTCCTCGAGGGCGAGATGGAGTTCCATACCGAAATCTATGCGCCCGTCCGTCTGACCGCCGGGTCGAGCATCTATTTCGATGCCGAGATGAAGCATGCCCACACGCGGGTGGGCAAGGGCACCTGCCGCATCCTCGCGATCCTCTGCCCACGCCTCGAACCGCTCGGCACGCCATCGGCGGACAGGCGATCGATGCGGGTCGTCGATGCCGAGGGCAGGACGCTGGAGACCGCGCACGGCAAATAGCCGCGGCGCGACCGGGCGGAGGCCGATAATGGCGTCGCTCGAAAAGGCCTTCAACATTGCCGACATGCAGACGCTTGCGGCGCGCGCGCTGCCGCTGCCGATCCGCGACTATCTGGAGGGCGGCGCGGACGACGAATGGACGCTGGCGCGCAATCGCGACGTGTTCGACTTATGGGTGCTGGCGCAGCATGTGATGGTCGACGTCGGAGCGATCGATACGAGCATGGATCTGCTGGGCTTTTGCAGCGCGATGCCACTCATCCTGTCGCCGACCGGCATGTCGCAGCTGTTCCACGCCTCGGGCGAGACTGCGGTCGCGCGCGCAGCGGCGGCGGCAGGCGTGCCCTACGGCCTGTCGACGATGGCGACGACGTCGATCGAGGCGGTCGCAGCGACCGACGCGGACCGCTATTTCCAGCTCTATCTGTTCCGCGACCGCGGGCTGACGAAGGCATTGCTCGAACGCGCCGCGGCCGGCGGCTATGGCGCGCTTTGCCTGACCGTCGACACGGCCATCGCGGGCAATCGCGAGCGCGACCTCAGAAGCGGGATGATCATGCCGCCGCGCTTCACGCTCGGTAGCCTGATGAGCTTTGCCACGCATCCGCGCTGGTCGTTCGGTGCGCTCCGGAACCGCTCCTTCCAGCTTGCGAATGTCGTCGATCATGTCGGCGACATCGGCCGCGAGGGCACGAGCATCATCGACTATGTCAACGCGCAGTTCGATCGCTCGGCGACGTGGAAAGACATCGAATGGCTGCGCAGCCAATGGGCGGGCAAGCTGGTCGTCAAGGGTGCGATCATGCCGGCGGATTGCGCGAGCGCCGTCGCATGCGGCGCTGACGCGATCATGGTGTCGAACCATGGCGGCCGCCAGCTCGACCGCGCCGCCAGCCCGATCGACTATCTCCCCGCAATTCGCGATCGCGTCCAGCGGCAGGTACAGCTTATCGTCGACGGCGGTGTCCGGCGCGGGACCGACGTGCTGAAGGCGCTTGCGCTCGGCGCCGATGGTTGTTCGATCGGCCGGCCTTATCTCTACGGGCTGGCGGCGGGCGGTGAGGCCGGGGTCGCGCGCGTGCTGTCGATCTTCCGGACCGAGATCGAGCGCGACATGGGGCTGATGGGACGCACGCGGGTCGCCGATATCACCGCCGCCGATATCGATCACCTCTCCCGGTTCCGCTCAAGACCGGGTTGCGACCGGGACTATGCCCAACCGACAAGGACAATCGCATGACAAGTTGGACGAGCTTTGAAATCGGTACGGACGGCGCCGACGCTCCGACGCTGGTGTTCGCGGCAGGCGATGCCCTGTTTGTCCCCGAAGCGCTCCGCGCCCGCGTCGCCGCGCGTATCGGATCGACGGGCTTCGATGCGAAGCCGGGCCGCTGGCTCGACCTTGTCGGCGAAGCCGGCGACCGTGTCGTCATCGTCGGCGTGGGCGGCGGCGACAGTCCGGACCGGTGGCGAAACGCCGGTGGGCATCTGGTCGATGCAACGAGGGCACTCCACCTCAAAGCCGTTCGCCTGCCGGCTGCGGCCGAACTGGGCATCGAAGCGGCGCTGGCGGATCTGCTCGAGGGTGTATTACTCCACGGCTTCCGGCTCGATCAGGGGCGCGGCGATCCGGTGCCGGGTCAGTTTGCATCGACCCTGCACGTCGCCGCGACCGATGCCGCGCTCGTCGAGCAGGCGCGGCTGCGCGCCGATCCTGTCAATCGCGCGCGTGCGTGGGTGGAGCAGCCCGCAAACCTGCTGACGCCGGCGGTGTTCGCCGACGAGGCCGGGGCTGCGCTGGAACCGCTGGGGATCACGGTACGCCAGCTCGGACCCGCCGAACTCGAAACGCTCGGGGCGGGTGGCATCCTCGCCGTCGCGGCCGGCAGCGTGAACGAGGCGCGGCTGACGATCGCCGAATGGCGCGGTGCGCCCGAGCGCGAGGGCTGGGATGCGGCGTTCGTCGGCAAGGGGCTGACCTTCGACG
Source organism: Pseudomonadota bacterium (assembly GCA_023424275.1). Classification (GTDB taxonomy): domain Bacteria; phylum Pseudomonadota; class Alphaproteobacteria; order Sphingomonadales; family Sphingomonadaceae; genus Sphingopyxis. The sequence goes on from JAFAED010000013.1 coordinate 7,321, forward strand.
CTGGCGGACTCAACCTGAAGCCGCGTCCGGGCATCGCCAAGATGAAGTTCGACATGGCGGGCGGTGCCGCCGTTCTGGGCGCTGTCGAGCGGCTGGCGCGGCGCAAGGCTGCGGCGAACGTCGTCGCAATCGTCCCGATGTGCGAGAATAATATCGACGGCAAATCCTATCGTCCCGGCGACGTCATCACATCGCTGGCGG
>JAFAED010000026.1 GCA_023424275.1 Pseudomonadota bacterium
GTCGATCATTCCATGAAGGGAAGCAGGACCCCGTCGATCAAGACCCAGATCGCGAGCCCGCCGATCATGTACATCGAGAGGCTGGGATTGACGAAGATGATGAATATCTGCGCGAAAACGATGCCGAGCTGGACGAAACCCGTCGCGAGGCGGTCCATATAGAAGCGGTGAAGTCCGAGCATCCCGAAGAAGAACCACAGGAGATAGGCGATCACGAGCGATTTGTGCCGGGTCTTTTGAAACCGGACATTCGAAAATTGCGTCAGGTCGCCGTGATATGTTGCCATGGAAATATCCCCCTTCTCGGGGCCTTTTACCCTGATAGGCTTAAGAAATATTATCTGCGGCCCGCCACCCGGCGCGGCGGACGTCATACTTGACCGCGAGGGGGCGAAAGGGCCAAAGCAGGAGGATGACGGACACCCCCGACACCGCCGCCCCCGCCGATAGCGGCCCCGCCATCGCGTCGCTGTCGTTCGAGGCCGCGATGGGCGAGCTCGAAACGATCGTGCGGCGCCTCGAAAGCGGCGATGTCAGCCTTGAGGAATCGGTGGCGCTTTACGAACGCGGGCACGCGCTGCGCGGCCATTGCGAGGCCCGGCTCGCCGCAGCACAGGCGCGCATCGAGCAGGTCAGCCTGGGCGCCGACGGCCGGCCGGCGGGAACCACCCCCTTCGGCGAAAGCTGATCCATCATGGCGTCCGACGACGAAACATCGCGCGGAACGCAGTTGCTCCTGTCCACCCAGGTGGAGGTCGCGCTGGGGATCGACCGGTTGTTCGACCAGCTGCTACAGGTGCCCGCCGACCCGCGCGGACCGCTGTACGAAGCGATGCGGCATGCCGCCATCGCGGGCGGCAAGCGGCTGCGGCCGCTGCTCGTGCGCGCCGCGGGCGACCTGTTCCATGTCGACCGCGATCTGACCCTGCGTGTCGGCGCCGCCGTCGAGGCGATGCACGTCTATTCGCTGATCCACGACGACCTGCCGTGCATGGACGATGACGATATGCGCCGCGGCAAGCCGACGGTGCATAGGGCGTTTGACGAGGCGACTGCGGTGCTTGCCGGCGATTCGCTCCATGCCCTGGCTTTCGAATGGCTGTGCGACCCGGTGACGAGCGCCGATCCCTTCGTGCGCGGCGAGCTTTGCTGCGAACTTGCGCGTGCTGCCGGCCCCGCCGGGATGGCGGGCGGACAGATGATGGATCTGGCCGCCGAGACCGCGAATTTCGACCTGCCGACAGTGACGCGGCTCCAGCAGCTCAAGACCGGCGCGCTGATCGCCTTCTCGGTCGAGGCCGGGGCGATCCTCGCGCGTATCCCGTCCGAAGGCCGGAAGCCGCTGCGCGGCTATGCCCGCGACATCGGCCTCGCTTTCCAGATCGCCGACGACATCATGGATGTCGAAGGCGACGAGGCGCTGGCGGGCAAGGCGCTGCACAAGGACGACGCGGCGGGCAAGGCGACCTTCGTCACGCTGATGGGGCTGGAGCGCGCGCGCGCGCAGGCCGGGCTGCTCGTCGAACAGGCGATTGCGCATCTGGCCGGCTTCGGCGAAGAGGCGGCGCTGCTGCGCGCGATCGCGCGTTATGTCGTGGAAAGGGACCGTTGATGCGGGTGGGGGTTTATCCGGGGACGTTCGATCCGATCACACTCGGCCATATGGACATCATCCGCCGCGGCGCCAAGCTCGTCGACCGGCTGATCATCGGCGTGACCACCAACATCGCGAAATCGCCCCTGTTCGACGACGACGAGCGGATCGCGATGGTAAAGGCCGAAGTCGCGGGAATCGAGGGCGACATCGAGGTCGTCGGTTTCAATTCGCTGCTCATGGATTTCGCCGATGCCCAGGGCGCGTCGATCATCGTGCGCGGGATACGCGGCGTCACCGATTTCGAATATGAGTATCAGCTGACGGGGATGAACCGCCAGCTCAACGATCGTGTGGAAACCGTCTTTTTGATGGCCGATGTCAGCCTCCAGCCGATCGCGTCGCGGCTGGTCAAGGAAATCGCGATCTTTGGCGGCGACATCCACAAATTCGTGACCCCCGCGGTGCGTGAGGCGGTGGTCGGCCGCATCGCCGAACGGGGGCTGCTTCAGGGCGAGCGCTGATACCGATCATTGAGCGTTCAGCTTTTTCCAGCTAGGGCGCGCCGGACAGGGCGCAAATCCCCGTATATTTTGCAGAGGCCGTTCCAGCATGACATTTTCCTTCCGCCCCATGATTTTCACGGCGATGGCGTTCGGTCTCGCGGCTGCGGCCGTGGCGCAAGAGGCGCCGCCAGCGCCGTCGCCGAACCCGGAGGAAAGCCAGCCGGCCCCGCCCGTCGACGCACCCGCGCCGGTCGAAACCGCCCCGGCTCCGGCCGCTCCCGCGGCGGCCGACGGCACGCCCGCAACAGAGGTGCCTGCGGTGCCGGCGATGACGCCCGACCAGTATATCAACAACCCCGAATATATGCTGAACCTCGACCTTTCGACGGGCGGCCGGGTGGTGATCCAGCTCTATCCCAATGTCGCGCCGAACCATGTCGACCGCATCAAACAGCTCGCCCGCGCGGGCTTTTACGACGGGATCAAGTTCCACCGCGTGATCGACGGCTTCATGGCACAGACGGGCGATCCGACCGCGACGGGGCAGGGCGGCTCGCAGCTTCCCGACCTCAAGGCCGAATTCAACCCGACGCCGCATCTGCGCGGCACGCTGTCGATGGCGCGCGCGGAGAATGAGGACAGCGCGAACAGCCAGTTCTTCATCATGCTCCAGCCGCGCTTCGCGCTCGACCGGCGCTATACGGCCTTCGGCCGCGTGATCTCGGGCATGCAATATATCGACGCGATCCATAAGGGCGAGCCGCCCGAAGTGATGTCGCGCATGGTCCAGGTGTCGGTGGCCGCCGACAACAAGCCGATGCCGCCCGCGTCGATGCTGACCGAAGCGGTGCCCGCGCCCGCCGCCGCGCCCGAAGTGACGGTCGACGAGCTTAACGCTCCGATCAAGCAGTAAGCACCGGGAACGCGCTGGCAAATCATGCGCGTCGACGCCTTCGATTTCGATTTGCCGGGTGAGCGCATCGCGCTGCGTCCCGCGCGCCCGCGCGACGCGGCGCGGATGCTCGTCGTCGATGGCGGGACGATGGTCGACGCCGGGGTCGGCAACCTGCCGGCATGGCTGCGCCCCGGCGACTGCCTCGTCTTCAACGACACGCGCGTGATCCCGGCGCAGCTCGAAGGCCGGCGCGGAGAGGCGAAGATCGGCGCCACCCTCCACAAGCGTATCGACCTGCGCCGCTGGCAGGCCTTCATCCGCAACGCCAAACGGCTGCGCGTCGGCGAGACGGTCGATTTCGGCATGGGGGTCGAGGCGCTCGCCGAAGAACGGCTCGCCGACGGCAGCTTCATCCTCGCCTTTGCCGGCGACGAGCCGGTCGAACTGCTACTCGAACGCGCGGGCACGATGCCGCTGCCGCCCTATATCGCGGGCAAACGGCCGACCGATGCCGACGACCGCAGCGACTATCAGACGATGTTCGCGAAAGAAGACGGCGCGGTCGCGGCGCCGACAGCAGCGCTGCACTTCACGCCGAAACTGCTCGATGCGCTGGATGCCGCCGGCATCGCGACCGAGACGCTGACGCTGCATGTCGGCGCGGGCACCTTCCTGCCGGTGA
>JAFAED010000069.1 GCA_023424275.1 Pseudomonadota bacterium
GGCTTGATCGTCGAGCCCGGCTGGCGTTCGGCCTGCGTCGCACGGTTGAAGGGCGACAGGCGTACGTCGAACCCGCCCTGCATCGCATAGATGCGGCCCGAATGCGGACTTTCGGCCATGAAGCCGCCCGACACCTCGGGAATATTCCTGAGCGCATAGCCGCTGCCGCCCGTCGATTTGACCGCGATCAGGTCACCGGCGCGCATCGCCGAAAAGGCGCTGCCGCCGGTCTTGCGGTACGTCAGCGTCGCGGCGCTCGCGGGCAGGGTCCCGGTCGATCCGTCGGCAAAGCCGATCTGCGCGGCACCGGCCGATTTGGAGATGACCGCGGCGATCCGCCAGCCGTCATAATCGATGCCGATGAAGCTCGATGCGAGGCGGCTTGCCCACTGATCGTCGGCTTCGATCGTGGCGATCGGCCCCGACCAACCCTTGCCCGCATCATAGCGGAGCAGTCCGCGGCGCAGCGCGTTCGCCGCCGCCGCCTGCATCTTGCCATCATAGGCGGTCCGCACCCACAGGCCGCCGGCATAGACGCTGTGCGGCCCCTTGTCGGCAGTCTCGCCGAATTCGGCGATCAGCTGGCGACGGACCTCTTCCATATAATAGCCGCCGACCTGCGCGATCGCCCGGTTTCCGGTGTCGGTGAGGCCGAGCGGCATCGCCTTGGCCGCATCGCGCTGCGCGGCGGTGATCCATTCGTTGCGAAACATTTCGTCGAGGACGAAATTGCGCCGCGCGATCGCCTTGTCGGCATTGCGTGCGCGGCCATAGGTTTCGGGCGCCTTGGGCAGGATCGCGAGGAAGGCCATTTCGTGCAGCTGGAGCTGGTCGACATCCTTGTCGAAATAGGCGCGGCTCGCGGCCTGCACGCCGAAGCTGCGCCGGCCGAGCGGAATCTCGTTGAGGTACAGCTCGAGGATCTGCTCCTTGGTCAGCGCATCCTCGATCCGCATCGCGAGGATCGCCTCGCGCACCTTGCGCGTATAGCTGACCTCGTTGGTCAGGAGCAGGTTCTTCGCGACCTGCTGCGTGATCGTCGAGGCGCCGATCGGGCGGCCGCTGCTCGACAAATTGGTGATGATCGCGCTGGCGATACCCGGATAATCGATGCCGCCGTGGCTGAAGAAGGTCCGATCCTCCGCCGCCAGATAGGCGCGGACGAGCAATTGCGGATATTCGCTATACTCAAGCTGGACGCGCCGTTCGCGGGCGTAGCTGTGGACGGGCTTGCCCTCGCCGTCACGGACCATCGTCGGCAGCGGCGGTTCATAATCGCGCAGCTGGTCGACCGACGGCAGGTCGCGCGCAAAAACCACCCAGATCAATGCGATGCCGAGCAGGCCCGCAAGCGCGAGATAGCCGAGCCAGCGGAACCAGCGGCGGGTCCACATCTCGCTCAGCCACGCGATGACGGCATTGCTGTCGCGGCGCAGGCGCAAGCGGAAATTGGGCGGACTGTCAGCGGCCATATTCCCCCGCCTCTAAAGCCTGAACCGGCGAAAGGGAAGCGTGCTTGCGGCAAGGCGCGCGACTAGGGTCAGGACTCCTTAATTCCGCGCTCGAGGTTTGAAGCGATTTTGCTCAGGGCGAGGAGAAAAGGCGCAGGAATATGTCGATATTTCCAGACTTTTCGACGAAGCCATGGGCAAAATCGGTCAAATCCCGCAGGGGCGCCGAAATGACTTCGATCTCGGGCCCGTGCGATATCTTCGTCATCTCGACGCCTCGAACGTGGAATTAATGAGTCCTGACCCTAGGACCAGGCGCCTAGGATGGGAACCCTGGGCGCACCTCCATCAGTCACGAAGTCCAACGCCCGTCACGACGGGAACGGGCGCCGGAGACGGCCGCAGTCCATCCGCGATTGCCGATGTGCCGGGCACGGAGGCCTGCGCGCGTTGCTGCCTCGCCGCGATGCGGTCCGCCGTGCGAAGGGCGAGCGCGGCGATGGTGAGCGTCGGGTTCGCCCAGCCCGATGTCGGGAAGATCGAAGAGCCTGCTATATAGAGATTGTCGATCCCATGGACGCGACCATAACCGTCGACCACCCCGTTTTGCGGGTCGTGCGCCATGCGGGTGGTGCCCATATGGTGATAGCCGCCAATCGGGTGTGCCGAAATCCGGTCGTCGCTATGCCACAACATGTCTTCGTCTTCGAGCCACCGGGCGGGTGTGACCTCCCCCATGCCGAGCCGCCGGAACTCGCTTCCGATCATCTCGACAAGGACCCTGACGCTGCGTTTATCGATCTCCGAAAGACGCCAGTCGAGTTTTGCCCGGGGCATCCCGAAAGCGTCGAGATGGTCGTCCAGCATGACGCGGCTGTTCGGATTGGGGGCCTGCTCGGCGCGCACCGACAGCGCGAGTTCGACCTTACCCATCTTGTGGAGCAACCAGGGCCGCAACGGGTCGACGATCTTCTGGAGCGAGGTGACCGCCCCCTTCGCCTTCAGCCAGAGCGCCCGATTGCGACGCGACGGCGCCAGCCGGTGCTTTGCGTGGCTGTAGGCCCTCATCGCGAGAAACTGCCGGTCGTGTTCGGGCTGGCGGGCCGCGATGGTCAGCGAACTGTTGAGGACCTTGTGCTGCGCCTGCACCCGCTCGGTCAGCGAAATCAACGCGGCCACTTCGTCGCCATCTAGGTCGTGCCGTTTCCCGAACAATCGCAGCAGGGGCCAAGCCGCGCCGCTATCGATCCGCCCCCCGCGCGCGTGCGGATGTTCCATGAAGAAGCGGCCCACCAGGTCGTGCTCATTGCCGAGTCCGCGCTCGTTTATCGACCGTGAAGCAAGGAGGAGCCGGGCATTCTCGATCCCGCCGGCCGCGAGCAGGACGACCTGCGCGCGCACGAGGAGCCGGCGGCCGTTGAGCGACCGCGCGAGAACCCCGTCGATCGACCGCCCGTTCCAATAGGGACGGACGTCGGTCACCGTCGCGTGGGTGACGACACGGCAACGCGGATGATCGACGATATCGCGGCATCGTTTCAGCGAAAAGCGGTCCTGTCGCGGATCGAACGACCATAGCGGCATCTCGAGCCGGTCCGGATCGAAAGCCGGCAGCGCCACGCCCGCCTCTGCCAGATCGGCGGCGATCGGACGCCAAGGCGTCAGTTCGAAGGCGGTGCGGGCTTCCTCATAATATCGCTCGAGTTCGCTCCACTCGATCGGCCAGCCCGAATGCGCAACCCACGGGCGCAGCTTGAGGTCGACGGGCGACAGCTCGGCACAGCGTCGTCCCCAGATTGCCGATGTGCCGCCAAAAAACCGAAGGCGGGCGTCACGAAGCGGATAATAATCGCGCCCGACCAATGTCCCGTCGTTGAGGTTCGCAACATCCTCGTCATGATCGAGACCGCCGCTTTCGAGTATGAGGACCTCATGCCCCGCCGCCAGCAATCGGCGGGCAGCTGTCAGAGCGGCGATACCGGAGCCGACGATGCAGATTTCGCTGTTCAATATCTTGAGTGAGGTATCCAGCCGGGCGAGGTCATACATGCAGGGTCCCCTGAGCAAAAGCGGAAGGGGACATGATCCCGATTTCCAGAACGGGTCGCAGAAGACCATCTGCGCGCGCCGTTCTGAATCAGATCATGGGCTAGCCGGCATCATATAAAGGTTGAGGTCGACCGAGCCGAACCGGTGCCGGAAATTCTGTCGCGCATCGTCCGGGCCTTTGGAGCATACCGCCGCGGAGCAGCTGCCCATTTTGCAAGACTGATCAAAGCCTGAAAGGGCAGGCCAACCGCTCGTTTGTGTAGCAGTTTTGTGAAAATGACGCTCGCGGGGACCGTTGCGAGGACGGTCTGTCGCAGTTTCCTGTCGATGTCTGGAAAACTGGAGCGGGCGAAGGGATTCGAACCCTCGACCCCAACCTTGGCAAGGTTGTGCTCTACCCCTGAGCTAC
>JAFAED010000078.1 GCA_023424275.1 Pseudomonadota bacterium
GGCGTCACCCACATCTGGAACGGCGGCCCGCCGGCGTGCGCGATCTGGCTGGTAAAGCCCGTTGCGACCCCGAACAGGCTGCCGACCCAGCCGGGCGACGTCGACGCCGCGACGACACGCCCGCCGCGTTCGACCCACAGGCGATAGAGGCCGAACGCCAGCGTGATCGCGCCGAGCGCCGCCATCAGCTTCGCCTCATTGACGCGCTCGGCGTAAAAATAGCCCGCGGCGATCCCGGCGGCGGCGCCGGGCAGCATCCATGCGATCACCCAGCCGTCCCACGTCTTGCGGAACGACCAGACGCTGACGACGTCCTGCACGATCAGGATCGGCAGCAGCAGCGCGGCAGCGATCGTCGGCGGCAGCACGAGGGCGACGAGCGGCGTCGCGAGCGCGCCGACGCCCGAGAGACCGCCCTTGGCAAGGCCGAGCAGGATCACCGCGATGGCGAGCACGAGCAACGTCAGCGGATCGGCGAGCAGGCTCATGCGGCAGGAACATCCACCGTTTCGGGCAAACGCCAATCGATCGCGCCGCGCCCCTGCGCCTCGAGAAACGCATTCGCCTGACTGAACGGCCGCGACCCGAAAAAGCCGTTGTGCGCCGACAGGGGCGAAGGATGCGGCGCACGCAGGATCAGGTGCGGGCTGCCCGCGCCGAGCCCCGCGACATTCGCCGCCTTCTTCTGCGCATGGCTGCCCCACAGGATGAAGACCTTGGGTGCCGGATCGGCCGCGACCGCCGCGACGACCGCGTCGGTGAACTTCTCCCACCCCTTGCCCTGATGCGACGCCGCCATGCCGCTTTCGACCGTCAGGCAATTGTTGAGCAAGAGCACCCCCTGTTCGGCCCAGGATTTGAGATAGCCATGCGACGCGCGCGCGATGCCGAGGTCGCTCTGCATTTCCTTGTAGATATTGACGAGGCTCGGCGGCGTCCGAACGCCGGGCTGGACCGAAAAGCACAACCCATGCGCCTGTCCCGGCCCGTGGTACGGATCCTGCCCCAAAATCACGACGCGCACATCCTGCGGCGGCGTCGCGTCGAGCGCGGCGAACCAGTCGCGCGGGCGCGGAAAGATCGCCTTGCCCTTCGCGCGCTCCTCGCCGAGAAATTGCTTCAGCGCCGCCATATAGGGTTGCTCGAACTCGCCGCCGATACGCGCGAGCCAGTCGGGATGGAGTTTGACCTCGGCCATGCCCCGCGCTTCACCAGAGCGGCGCCGGCTTGTCCAGTCCCCGTACCCCCTTCAACGACAGCTAGCGACCGGCAGCTGCCTCTCCATCATCGTCACCCCGGGCTTGACCCGGGGCCTGCCTTTCCTTTCACCGTCAGCCAGAAGAAAGGCGGATCCCGGGTCAAGCCCGGGATGACGGAAGTGGGTAGCTGAATGGCCGCTCTCCACCCCTGAGCCGCCGTCGAACGAGCACGAAAAAGGGCGGCCCGTTGCCGGACCGCCCTTCCTTCTCCGCCCGTCGGCGGAAAAAGCGTATTAGCGCTTCGAGAACTGGAAGCTGCGGCGGGCCTTGGCCTTGCCGTACTTCTTACGCTCGACTGCGCGGCTGTCGCGGGTCAGGAAGCCGGCCGCCTTGACCGGGCTGCGCAGCGCCGGTTCGAAGCGGGTCAGTGCCTGCGCGATGCCGTGCAGAACCGCACCGGCCTGGCCCGACAGACCGCCGCCCTTGACGGTGGCGATCACGTCATACTGACCAACGCGCTCGGTCAGGCCGAAGGGCTGGTTGATGACGAGGCGCAGCGTCGGACGCGCGAAATAGACTTCCTGGTCGCGGCCGTTGACGGTGATCTTGCCCGTGCCGGGCTTGACCCACACGCGCGCGACGGCGTCCTTGCGGCGGCCGGTCGCATAGGCGCGGCCCTGCTTGTCGACCTGCTTTTCGCGCAGCGGCGTGTTGCTGGTCGGAGCGGCAACGGTGCCTTCGACGGCGCCGGCGAGATCCTTGAGATCGGTCATGGTCTGTTCGTCAGCCATTATGCACCCACCTTATTCTTGCGGTTCATCGACGCGACGTCGATCACTTCGGGGTTCTGCCCTTCGTGCGGATGCTGCGTGCCGGCGAAGATGCGCAGGTTGCGCATCTGCTGGCGGCCGAGCGGGCCGCGCGGGATCATGCGTTCGACGGCCTTTTCAAGCACGCGCTCGGGGAAACGGCCTTCCAGGACCTTCTGGGGGCTGGTTTCCTTGATGCCGCCGGCATAGCCGGTGTGCTTGTAATAGCGCTTGTCGGCCAGCTTGTTGCCGGTGAACGCCACCTTCTCGGCGTTGATGACGATGACATTGTCACCGCAATCGACGTGCGGGGTGAACGACGGCTTGTGCTTGCCGCGCAGGATGTTGGCGATAATCGAAGCAACGCGGCCCACAACAAGACCTTCGGCGTCGATCAGCACCCATTTCTTTTCGACCGTGGCGGCGTTCGCCGAAACAGTCGTCTTGGTCAGCGCCTTCATGGCACGCTCCTTGACAGAGATGGACTAGGACGAGCGACACGCGCCGCCCGAAACAAACCGCGCCGCCTGTCCAAAGGGACGAAGCGGCGCTTCGGAGCGGGCCAATGGAGAAAGCAGGGCCGAAAGTCAAGCAGATCGCGGCTTTGCTGACGGGTATCATGATACCTTATGATTTACGGCACCATCTCCAGCGCGCGGACGCGCTCCTCGACCAACGTCCGTCCATCGCCCGCCGCCTCGACGATCCAGCTCTGCCGCTGCTCGCGAACGACCAGCCCCGTTGCGGTATCGACGGTCCACAAATTGTCGATTTCCAGCGGGCGGGCATTCGCACCGACCGCGGCCGAATCGCGTTCGACCTTCGCGAAGGTCTGATGCATCCCATCGTGCCGCACCGACACGCTTGCCCCCTCGGCCTGCGCGGACACGGGGATCGCGGGATTGGCAGGCGCGAGCAGCGCGCGGATATCGGCGGTTGCCAGCCGGTCGCGGTCGGCGGCGGGAAGCGCGGCGACCAGCGCGGCGAGTTGCTTGGCTTCGGGCCGTCCGGCCTCGGCGCCCATCGCCCCGACCCGCGCCGTCACCCGCGCCCACAACCCGTCGGGGTCGACCAGGTCGATGCGGCCGCCGTCGGGCGCGACAAGATAGGCCATTTCCTCGCCCACCAGCGGCTCGAGCATCAGGGTCAGCGCGCGCGTCAATTCGGGCCGGGCGTCCGAATCGACCCGCTCCAACACCGCAAGAAGCTGGTAGCCGCGCCCCACCCGCTGCCAGCGCAGCGCATAGACGAGCGAGAAGGTGACGAGCGATCCGTCGCGGCCGATCCGGCGCGTCGTAACGCGATAGGTCATCGGCCGGTCGACCGGCGGTGCGAAGCTAAACCGCGTCGCGACCGCCGCGGCGGGGGCGTCATGCGGTGGCGGCAAGTCCCCGCTCGCGAGCAACGACAAGGCGGCGGCGACAAGACCCCCCGCCGGCATCATGCGGCGCGGCGGCCCAGCCGGTGGAGCCCCGCCGCCGCGATCGCGACGAGGATCGCGCCCGTCACCTGATGCCATACGGCGACCCACATCGACACGCCCGACACGAC
>JAFAED010000082.1 GCA_023424275.1 Pseudomonadota bacterium
CCACAAGACCGTCGATCTTTCCGCTGCCGCCTGTTAGGGAGGCGAAGCGAAAGGATTTAGGTGTTTGATTTCATCGCCTTTCTGGCGATCATCATTTTGGGCGTCTTGCTCGCCGATGCGCGAGGCCGGCTGAAACGGGCCGAGGCGACGCTCGCCGAAGCCGCGCGGCGCATCGGGGCGTTGCAGCGCCATCTCGGCGTGGAGGCTGCCTCGACCCCTCCGCCGTTATCCGAAATTGCGCCGCCATCCGCGCCGTCGGTGATGCCCGAACGGGCTGTGCCGGCCGACCCGCCCGTTCGCGCCGCCGCCAAGGCGAGTGTTCCGTTGCCGGCCATGGTGCAAGCGGATGCTGCACCCGAAAAGAAAACCAAGGTCGAAACACCGCCGCAACCGCCGGAGCCGGCGGTGAGCGCTGCGCCGCCAGCCAATCTGTCCGCGCGCTTCGAGGATTTGTTCGGCAAGACGCTGCCGATCTGGGCGGGGGGCATCACGCTCGCGATCGCCGGCGTGCTGATCGTCCGCTATGCGATCGAGCTCGGCTTTTTTGCCAAGGTGTTCACGCCGGGCGTGCAGGTGATCGCGGGGACGATCTTCGGATTGGCACTCATCGCCGGCGCCGAATATGCCTGGCGCAATCAGGACCGGGTGCGCGATATTCGGGTGCCGCAGGCGCTGTCGGGCGCCGGCATCGCGACGCTCTATGCCGCGATCATGGTCGCGGCCAACGTCTATGGGCTGGTCGGGCCGCTGTTCGCATTTGCGGCGCTGGCGGTGGTGACCGCATCGGCGCTTGCACTCTCGCTCCGTTTCGGTCCGCCGAGCGCGCTGCTCGGGCTTGCGGGTGGGCTGGCCGCGCCGGCTCTGGTGGGGGCGCTCGAACCCAATGTCCCGCTGCTCGCCGTCTATCTTGCATTGACCATCGCGGCGATGACCGGGGTGGCGCGCACGCGGCGCTGGCCGTGGCTCGCCATTGCCGCGCTCACGGGCGGGGCGGGGTGGAGCCTGTGGATGATCTTTATCGGCGGCGCGCTCGATGCCGTCGGCTCGCTGTCGATCGGCGCCTATGTGTTGCTGCTCGGCATTGCGATCCCGCTCTTTGCCTATGACGGGCCGCGCGCCGCGCTGCTCCGCGCCGCCGCAGCCATCGTCGGCGCGCTGCAACTCGCCTTGCTCGTCGCTTATGCCGGCTTTGCGCCGCTTCACTGGGGGCTTTTCGCGCTGCTTGCGGCGGCGGGGCAATGGCTTGCGTGGCGCGAGCGCAGTCTGGCGATCGTCCCGACGACCAGTCTCGCGCTTTCGATCCTGCTGATCGCGCTCTGGCCCGATCCGGCGCCCTCCTGGTTTGCGCTGGTCGGCCTCGCACTGATCCTGATCCATGCGCTCCCGCTGCTGGCGCGGCTGTGGAATGCGCCGCCCGACCTCAGGCGAACGCTCGAGCTCTCCTTGCTCGCGCTCGTCGCCGCGCCGCTCGCGAAGTGGCAGTTTTGGGACATGAGCGATCATCGGCTCGCACTTGTTGCGCTCGGCGCGGCGCTCCTGCCGGCGATCGGCATGATCCGTGGATGGCGTGCCGAAGGCCGCGCGGCAGACAGCCGCTTCGCATGGCTCAGCGGAACCGCGGCGGTGCTCCTCGCGCTCGCGCTGGGCCTGCTGTTGCCTTTCTGGTTGCTGCCGATCGCGATCGGGGCTGTTGCGGCGGCGCTCTTGCTCTTTGGTCAGGTCGCGGCCGATCGCCGTATCGAATGGGTGGCGGCAGGCCTTTTCTGCGCATCGCTCGCCGCACTCGTCGCGACCCCGCGTGCGCTCGACGAGCTGCCGCATCTTGTGACCGGTGCCGAAGGCGCGATCGGCGACGCCTTCCTGCGCTGGGCGATACCGGCGCTCCTTGCGGTCGTCTTTGCCCTGCGTGCCGAGCGACCCATCGTGCGCCGGCTGGGGCAGGCGTTCGCGGCCGCGCTTTTTTACGGTGCCGCGGCCCAGCTTCTCCCGGCCAGCGCCCTGGTCCTTGTGCCCGCGCTCGCCGGCGCAGCGTTGCTGGTGGCCGCACGGCGCGTGGCTTTCGCCCGTGTCGATGCCGGTGCCGCCACCTTCGCCGCGATCAGCCTGGGCTGGGCGGCGTTCCCGGTCGCGATGTGGTCCGCCAAGGCGCTGCTGTCGCTTGGCGGCGTGCCGATGGCGATCGACGGCGACATGCTCGGCGCGGCGGACCTGCTTCGCCGTCTTGCGCTTCCGGCGCTTCTGTTCGGCGGTCCGGTCTGGCTCCTGCGTGACAGGCTTCCGCATTGGCTGCTGGTTGCGATGCTGGCCGTCGCGGGCGTGATCGCGATGATTGCCGTCCATGCCTTCTATCGGCTCGGCTTTGTCGCAACCCTCGGAAGCGATTTCGTCGCGACCGGGATCGTGCAACGTCTTGTCTGGGAAGCGCTGCTGATCGGCGCCGGATGGCTGCTCTGGCGCCGCGGTCTTCGTACCGGCGCGCTCGCGCTCGTCGCTGCCGGGACAGCGCATGCTTTCTATTATGGCCTTGTCCTGCACAATCCGCTGTGGGCGGAGCAGGCGGTCGGGGGCTGGCCGCTCGTCAACCTGCTCGCGCCGCTGTTCCTATTGCCATGGCTCGCCACGCGCTTTGCCGCCGCCCGGTTCGCGCCGGGTTCCGCGGTCGCCGATCGCGTCGTCCAGGCCATCACGATGATGCTCGTCGCGCTGTTCGCCTGGGCGACGCTGCGCCAGCTCTTCCATGGCAGCCTGCTGGTCGAATCCGGTGTTGCGTCGGTCGAGAATATCCTGCGCTCGCTGCTCATCCTGCTGCTCGCGATCGGCTTCCTGCTGTGGGGCATTCGCGCGCAGCGCCGCGA
>JAFAED010000540.1 GCA_023424275.1 Pseudomonadota bacterium
GGCGCTCGACGCGCGACCCCGACGGCGTCGGGCGCACGCACGAAATTTTGACCATATTCAGGCTTTCGACCGGAAAGCTCTTCACCTGGTCCGGGTTGGCGCCGAACAATCGCTGAAAGGTTTTGGGGCCGATTGCGGGATGCCGCGCATAGCGCTGGAAATCCTCGGCATTGTCGAAGAACAGGTCGAACGTAACCCAGAATGGCCCGGCATTTTTCGACCGGACATAGCTGCAAATTTCACCCACGGTCGCCATCACGCGGCCTCCTCTACGCTGAGGTCAACCCATTCGGTTCGCACCAATTCCGACGGATCGTCGCACTCGACGACATGGTTCAGGCGGAATTCGTACAATTGGCCGCGCGGAATGTCCGCCGGGCTGAAGGCGAAGCCATAGCTCGGCATCTCGCCGTGGTGGCCGGGCATATACATGTGGAAGAAGATCGGATTGCACGCCTTGGCGATCTGGTTCGCCATTTCCTGCGTGTCGGCGGTCGCAACGAACAGCACGCCGACCTCGCGCGGTGCGGGCGTGCCTTCGGGCACTTTTTCGCCCGACACCGCGTTCCAGCCATAGAGGCGGAGCGAGATGTGGAAGTCGCCCGCCGCGTCGCCGATCGTCATCCGCACCCGATTATACAGATGCTTGGTCATGTTTGCTTCGAAGGTTTCGAGGTCATTGAGCACGACCGGATCCTGAATGCCGACGAGCATCACGGTCTGATATTGCCCCGCCGACGCGCCCTCGAGCTTCATCGTATAGGGCATTTCCTTCCAGACCGATCCGGTAACGCGCGTGATCCGCGGATCGATTTGCTCATAATGGCTGTCGGTCGTGTCGAGTATGCCGCCCGGTTCGGTGAGGTTGAAGGGATCGCTATTCTCATAGAGCATGTGCGCCGACACGCTGAGCGGCGTGCATTTGTTCACGTCGTTCAGCGCCTCGACCTCGAACCCGTCCTTGTCGATGCGGATCAGGATGCCGCGTCCATCGACTTCCTTGATCGATGCCTGTCCGCCACATTCGCCGATCTTGCCCGCATGCCAGCTCGGCCCCAGCGGCGCGCCCTTCCACAAGGCGTAGCAACAGATTGCCGCCGTGTCGGTGGTCCGCCCGCCGAGGATGATATCGGCGCCTGCCTCCAGCGCGGCCATGAAAGGTTCGGGCCCCATCGCCGCGACGATATGGTCGCATTCATCGATCGTCGCATCGTCGAGCGGCCCCATCGGCGCGAGCGGCCGGATACGACCGGCGGCATTCTTGGCCTTCAGCACGTCCTTGCTCTGTTCGGAATAAAGGAGGGCGATCTTGGGCTTGATGCCCAGTTCGCGTGCGACCTCGATCGCGATGTCGCGCGTCCAGTCAAGGTTGAGGTCGCCGCCGGCCTGGCCGCTGGTTCCGACGACGATTGGAATCTTCGCTTTAGACGCGGCGCGCATCATGATCGTCAGGTCGCGCTTCACGGCGCCGCGATTATTCTTCGACATGCCGAGCGCCAGATAGGCCGCGCCGCTGTCGGTCGACCCGGCGTCGGTCGCAATGACCTGTGCGCCGCGCGCGATGCCATATTCCATCTCTTCTTCATTGGCCCCGGCGCCCAGCGACCCGTTGGGAACCATTATCACGACGGGTTCCGTCATTTCGCGCGTCATTCGACTACTCCTTGCTTGAACGATGCGGCGATCAGTGAAATATTGTCATGCGTCAAGATGTACGAATATCATCAACATATGTGCGGATTACGCCTGACGGCTGCTTCAGGCGATAATCCCGGGCTTCGTTCAACGCGCGGCACCCGCCGCATAGTTTCATAGCCTCTGCGCGATTGCGATTGGGCATGGGGGCCGATACCCGGATCAGAGGAGAGAGGGGCAATGAGAGGATCCGAAGTGCCGAACCGCCGCGTGGTCGTGACCCAGCGCTTTTTCGATGAGGAAACGATCGCTTATCTGGAACGTGCGGGCTGCACGGTCGTCCAGGCCGAACTGCCGCCGGGGCAGGCCGACGGTAATCTTTCGCATGATGAACTGGTGGCAATGCTCGACGGTGCGGCGGGCTGGATCGTCGGGCATGCGCGCGTCACGCGCGAACTGCAATCGGCGTTGCCCGCCCTCCAGGTGATTTCGCGGCGCGGTGTCGGTTACGAGCGCGTCGATGTGGTGGCCGCCCATGATCTCGGCAAGACCGTCTGCATCGCGGCGGGGGGCAATGACGCATCGGTTGCCGATCATACGATGGCGCTGATGCTGGCGGCGGGCCATCGGTTCCGCGAGACGCAGCAGAATATGATCGCGGGCAATTGGGCGATCCTGATGGGGTCGGACCTCTACCAAAAGACCGTCGGCATCGTCGGGCTGGGGCGGATCGGGCGGAGCCTCGTCCAGCGTCTGCAGGGTTTCGATGTGCGCATCCTCGCGGTCGAGGCCAACGTCGATGCCGATTATGTGCGGCAGAACGGGATCGAACTGGTCGAACTCGACGATCTGCTCGCGCGCAGCGACTATGTCTCGCTCCACGCGCCGCTGACGCCGGACACGCGGTTCCTGATCGACGCCGCCGCACTCGCGCGCATGAAATCGAGCGCCATCCTGATCAATGCCGCGCGCGGGGGGCTGGTCGACGACCGCGCGCTGCTGGCGGCGCTGAAGGCGGGCCAGATCGCCGCCGCAGGACTCGACGTCTTCGTGAGTGAAAGCGATCCGGACTATAAAGCCGTCACCGACGAACTGATCGCACTACCCAATGTGATCGCGACGCCGCACGCCGGCGCATCGACGCGCGAGGGGCTCGACCGGACGAACATGGTTGCGGCGATGTGCGTCGTCGCGGTGCTCGACGGGGGTGATCCGCCCGCGCAATGCGTCGTCGCAGACGGCCGGCGGGCGGGTTAGCGCCTTGGGGGGCGAAGCGGATTTGGCGGCACGGACGGGGCTGCGGCGCATGTTCGACGCCGCCGTCGCCAGCGCGATGCCCGCGCTCTGCGTTCCGTCGGCGCTACCCGCGCCGCCCAAGGGGCGCACGATCGTGATCGGTGCCGGCAAGGCGGCCGCGGCGATGGCGCGCGCGGTCGAGGATCATTGGAGCGGCCCGCTGTCGGGACTGGTGGTGACGCGCCACGGCCACGCCGTGGCCTGCCGGTCGATCGAAGTCGTCGAGGGCGGCCACCCGATATCGGATGAAGCGGGGGTCGCCGCGACCAGCCGGATGGTCGATCTCGTCCGTGACCTGACGCCCGACGACCTCGTCCTTTGCCTGATTTCCGGAGGGGGGTCGGCGTTGCTGGCAGCCCCGCCGCCGGGCGTGACGCTCGCCGACGAGCAGGCGCTGATGGCGACGCTGTTGCGGAGCGGCGCGACGATTGCCGAAATGAACTGCGTGCGCAAACATCTGTCGATGGCGCGGGGCGGGCGGCTCGCGCTGGCCGCCGCGCCCGCGCGGATCGTGACGCTGATCATCTCCGACGTGCCGGGCGACGATCCCGCGACGATTGCATCGGGGCCGACGATTCCCGATCCGACGACGCGCGAGCAGGCGCTGGATATATTGGCGCGCTATGGTCTGGGCGCGGTGGGGCCGATCGCCGACTGGCTGCGCAATCCCGCGAGCGAGACGCCGAAACCGGGCAGTTTCGAGGCTGAATGGCATCTGGTCGCCACCCCCCGGATGGCGCTCGATGCCGCTGCGGCTGTAGCGGGCGAACTCGGATTGACGCCGCTGATCCTGGGCGACGCGATCGAAGGCGAGGCGCGCGAGGTCGCCAAGGATCACGCAGATATCGCGCACCGCGTCCGCCGCGACGGACAACCCGTAGCGGCGCCCTGTGTGCTGTTGTCGGGTGGGGAGACGACCGTCACCGTCGCCGGGACGGGGCGCGGCGGCCGCAACGCCGAGTTTCTGCTGGCGCTTGCGATCGCGCTCGACGGCGCCGCCGATATCCATGCCATTGCGGCGGACACCGACGGCATCGACGGGACCGAAGACAATGCCGGCGCGATGATCGGCCCCGACAGCCTGGCGCAAGCGCGCGCCCTCGGCCTGTCGGCAACGCAAAGCCTCGCCGACAACGACGCCTACCGATTTTTCGAACGCACCGGATCGTTGCTGATGACCGGGGCGACCATGACCAATGTGAATGATTTTCGCGCGATCCTGATCGATGGCCCGCGCACAGCGAAAGACCATCGAGCATGAGCAAGGCAAATATCCACCGCATCGCGGTGATCCCCGGCGACGGTATCGGCAAGGAGGTCGTGCCCGAAGGCATCCGCGTCCTCGAGGCGGCGTCGGCGAAATATGGCTGCGGGTTCGAGTTCGACTATTTCGACTTCGCCTCATGCGACTATTATCTGCAGCACGGCCAGATGATGCCCGACGACTGGAAGCAGCAGATCGGCGGGCACGACGCGATCTTTTTCGGCGCGGTGGGCTGGCCCGAAACGGTGCCCGATCATATCTCTTTATGGGGCTCGCTGATCCAGTTCCGGCGCGAGTTCGACCAATATGTCAATCTGCGCCCGGTCAAGCTGATGCCCGGCGTGCCGAGCCCGCTCGCCGGGCGCAAACCGGGCGACATCGACTTTTTCGTCGTGCGTGAGAATACCGAGGGCGAATATTCGTCGATCGGCGGCAAGATCTTTCCGGACACCGACCGCGAGGTCGTGGTGCAGGAAACGGTGATGACGCGCGTCGGCGTCGATCGCATCCTGCGCTACGCGTTCGAACTCGCGCAGCGGCGTGAGAAAAAGCATCTGACCTCGGCAACCAAGTCGAACGGCATCTCGATCACCATGCCTTATTGGGACGAGCGGGTGGAGGCGATGGCGACGAACTATCCCGATGTCCGCTGGGATAAATATCATATCGACATTCTGACCGCGCATTTCGTGCAGCATCCCGACTGGTTCGACGTCGTCGTTGCATCCAATCTGTTCGGTGACATTCTCTCGGACCTCGGCCCCGCCTGTACCGGCACGATCGGCATCGCCCCCGCCGGTAATATCAATCCCGAACGGCGCTTCCCGTCGCTCTTCGAGCCCGTTCACGGCTCGGCGCCCGACATCGCGGGCCAGTGGATTGCCAATCCGGTCGGACAGATCTGGTCGGCGGCGCTGATGCTCGACCATCTCGGCGAGTTCCAGGCCTCGCAGGCCGTTCTCACAGCGATCGAGGATGTCCTGTCCGAGCCAAAGCTGCGCACGCGCGACCTCGGCGGCCCCGCGGGCACCGTCGAATGCGGCAAGGCGATCGCCGACGCACTCGCCTGACGTCGCGCTCAGGCGGTCGTCGCCGCTTCCATTTTGAGCAGGCGGCTCCAAAAGGCTTCGGCGGCGGGCGATTGCCGCGCCTTCGGGCGCCACAGCCGGATTTCGATCGGCACCTCGTCCTTCGTCGACCCGGCCCGGACGAGCCGCCCCGAGGCGAGGTCGTCCTCGACAAGGCTCAGCGCCGACCAGGTAACGCCGCGGCCGTCGCGCGCCATTGCCGCCAGCACGCTCGCGAGATGTGACGCGAAGGCCGGTTGCGGTTGCGGCGGCGATCCCTGCGCCGACCAGGCGGCGGACAGGATGCGGCCCATGCCCGAATCATTGGTGAAGGCTAGCTGCGGCGTCGCCGCCGTGATCCCGGCCGCAACGACCTGTGGCGCCGCGACCGGCAACAAGATGTCGCTTCCCAACCGGACCGAGCGGAAATCGGACCCGAGGCGGACGTTCGCGGCTTCATGATGATGGCAAAGCAGGAACTGCGCACGCCCTTCGATCATCAGCCGCTCGCACGCGACCATATTGTCGGCGATCAGCTCGATCGTCACGTTGCGCTGCGCATCGACCTCCAGCGCGCGCAGCCAGCTCGGAAAGAAGGTGAGCGACAATACATGGGTCGAAGCAAAGCGGAGCGTTTCCGACGACGCTTTCGCAACTGCGCGGGCCTCTTCGCGGCCGAGCTGCAGCCGGCGCAGCGTCTCTTCGGCGGTGGTGCGGAACCGGTCGCCCGCGGCGGTCAGGCGCACCGTGTGCGTACTGCGATCGATCAGCGTCGCGCCGACCCATTCCTCAAGCGTCCGGATCCGGCGGCTGAAACTCGGTTGGCTGACCGAGCGTTTTTCCGCTGCGCGCGAGAAGTTGCCGCAGTCGATGAGGGTGAGGAAGTCCTCAAGCAAGCTGGAGTCCATCAATCCTCTCCCATCCGTTCAAATCATCGCTTTCCGACAATGTGCGCCGAATGCAAGAGGCTCAACCCGAATGAAACTATGCGCGATGCGAGCAGTGGTGCCACAAGGCTGATCTTAGGCGTGCGACTATGACTTCCCTGTACTCGCAATCCGGCATTAAAGTGCAAAGCGACAGCCGTTCCAGTGATGCCTGCGGCAGCTAGTCGGGATCTAGCCCGCATAAACTGTCGTGCTGAAAACCGACCATTCGCGAGAGGCGACAACTCAATCAGAGCTGGTCGGCACATGGGGTAAAGATCTAAAGTATGTCAAACATGTGGAGTATGAGCCACAGCAAGGAGAGGGAGGCAAGGGCACCCAGAAACCAGCCTTCTTTGCGCATTACCCCTCCGATCGCCGGCCAATTATGACATCTTTATCCAAGATTGTAATAATTCAAGCGTGATCACCGTGCCGTCCATCTGGCCGATCGAATTAAGCCATATGGATGAGACAGTAGCGCTTGACCATTTCCGACTGGGATGGTGCACTCCTTTCAGGGGACGAAGGTGCGCATAATTCTCGTTGAAGATAACGCCAGGATCGGTGCTTTGACCGCCGAAGGCCTTTCGGCAATGGGTTTTTGTTGCGACATAGCTCCGACGCTTGCCGAGGCTTCGGAACTGCTTGCCGCGACCAGCTACGACATTATCGTGCTCGACCTCGGAATGCCCGATGGTGATGGGCAGGCGTGGCTGATGGCCGAGCGTGCGCATGGCCTGGTGACGCCGGTCATCATGCTGACGGCCCGCTCTGCGCTCTGTGACCGTATCAACGGACTGGACGCGGGCGCGGACGACTATCTGATCAAACCCTTTGCGGTCGAGGAATTGGCGGCACGCGTTCGCGCGCTGCTCCGCCGGCCGGGCGCGCGCTCAAACGCGCTGCTGTCGGTCGGACCGATCCAGTTCGATACGATTGCGCGAACCGGAACCTGCGGCGGTGCGCCGCTTCGCCTCAGCCAGCGCGAAGCTGCATTGTTGGAACTGATGATGGTCAAAGCCGGAAGCGTTGTCAGCCGCGACCAGATCGAGGCGTCGCTATATTCGTTCGACGACCCGGTTACGCCCAACGCCATCGAAGTCCTGGTGTCGCGAGTCCGAAAGAAGCTCGCGATGCAGGGCGCGCACGACCAGCTCGTGACGCTTCGCGGCGTGGGATATCTGATGCTGGAGCCGGAGACCGGATGACTGCCGGACGGTCCATCATTGCCGAGCTGCGATCGGGTTTCGCATGGATGGCGGCCGCAGGCAGTATTG
>JAFAED010000109.1 GCA_023424275.1 Pseudomonadota bacterium
CTCCTTCGTCGCCCTTGCGCCCTTCTCGCCGCGCTGTCGCTTGCGGCCGCACCGGCGGCGGTCGCGCAGCGCGTCATCGTCAACCCCTCGTTCGAATCGAACGACCCGCAGGGGCCGGGCGCCGCCAATTACGAAATCTATTCGAACGGGTCGGTCGTCGGCTGGGATTCGGCATCGGGCGAGATCGAGCTGTGGGACACGAATTTCCAGGGCGTTCCCGCCTATGCCGGGTCGGTCTTTGCCGAAATGAACGCCAATGTGCCGGGCGCGCTCTACCAGAATATCTGCATGGTCAGCGGCGAGACGATCGGCTGGACCTTTGCCCATCGCGCCCGATCGGGCGGCCCTGCGACGCAAACCGCGCGCTTCCAGATCGCGAACAGTTCGGGGGCGCAAATCCAGCTGCTCGCGACGCAGGCCTCGACGATCAACAACGTCTGGAACGTCAACACGGGGTCGACAACCTATACGGGTACATCGGGGGTGCAGCGCGTCCAGTTCATCACGACCGACGCGGGCAGCTACGGCAATTTCCTCGACGATATCCGCATCACGCTCAATCCGTTCATCGAGCTGTCGACCACGAGTGCATCGGGGGTCGAATCGCTGGCGACCGCCAACCTGCCGACGCTGACGGTCAACGGCACGCTGTTCACCGCGCGCACCGTCAACGTCAGTATCACCGGCGGGACCGCGACGCGCGGAACCGACTATACGACGCCCGGCGGCGGCGCGAACTTCACCGTCACTATCCCGGCGGGCACCTATCAGAATACGGCGGTACCGCTCGGCATCCAGATCGTCGACGATACCGCGACCGAGGGCAGCGAAACGATCCAGATCGCGCTGAACAGCGGCACCGGCTACACCGTGTCGAGCACCACAAGCTGCGGCGGCGCGGCGCGGACGGCCAGCACCTATACAATCACCGACAATGACTCGCCCGTCGTGCTGGCAAAGAATTGGACGAACGGCATCGCCGGCGACGCCGTCGGCCTGTCGATATCGGGCGGCCTCCTCCCCACTGCGGGCGCATCGACCGTCGGCGGATCGACGACGAACGCGACGACGGTCGCCGTGCCCGGCTCGACCCTGACGCTGACCGAAGCCTTCACCACCGGCGCCGCAGCCAATTACAACAGCAGCATCGAATGCCGGCGCAACAGCGACAATGGCGTCGTCGCGACTGCGGGAAGCGGGCTCAGCCGGACCGTCGTCATGCCCTCGGGCACCTCGCTGACCTGTACCTGGACCAACAGCCGCAAATCGGCGACGCTCGTCGTGCGCAAGACATGGGCCAATGCGCAGACGACCAACGCCGTCACCGTCGCAACCAGCGGTCTGATCAACAATGCCAGCCTCGCCTCGGTCGCGAACAGCGCGAGCGAAACCGACACCAATGCCGCAGTCACCGTCTATGCCGCCGAAAGCGCGGCGCTGACCGAGACATTCACCGTCGGCGACGGCGCCAACTACACCCAGTCGCTTGCCTGCACCGGCAATGCCACTGCGCTTTCCGGCAATATGCTCACCGTGAACCCCGCTGACACCGCAATCGTCTGCACCTTCACCAACAGCCGCATCCAGCAGCAGCTGAGGCTCGCCAAGTCATGGTCGGGCGCTACGGCCGGCCACACCGCGAGCGCCACGACGAGTGGCGGTACCGCCAACGCCAGTTTCAGTTCGACCGCACCCACCGCGACCAACGGCGGCCTCGTCACCGTACGCGCGGGCGATGTCGTTACCCTGCCCGCCGAAACCTATGGCGGCGGTGCGGTCTCGGCGCTTTACAATGCGACGGTCGAATGCACCGGCGGCAGTCCGCTCGCCAGCGGCGTCACCGGCCGCACGCTGACGATCCAGGGCAATACGACGACAACTATCTGCACCTATACCAATGCCTATGTGCTGCCGCTGTCGATCGCCAAGACGTCGGTCGCCTACAGCGACCCGCAGAACGGCACGACCAACCCCAAACTGATCCCGGGCGGGTTCGCCGACTACAGCCTCGTCGTCACCGCACCCTCGGGCACCAGCCCGACCAGCAACAGCGTGATCGTCACCGACGCGATCCCGGCAAACCTCAGCTTGTTTGTCGGCACCTATGCCCCCGGCCCCGGCCCGGTGCTTTTCACCGCAGGCAGCAGCGGGCTGACCTATGGCTTCACCAGCCTGTCGAACGCTGCGGACGATCTAGAATTTTCGAACAACGCCGGCACCAGCTGGACCTATACACCGACCGCCGATGCCAACGGTGTTGATCCGGCCGTGACCCATGTCCGCATCCGGCCAAAGGGCGCGATGGCACCCGGATCGAGCTTCACGATCAACCTGCGCGCGCGCGTCAAATAAGGCGCTATCAACAGCCGATTGCATTCTGTACCGAACCGTATAATGGCGCGATATGAGCACGCGCACCGCCTCGGACAGCAACGATCCCATCGTCGAAAGCCGCGACCAGCTCGCGGCCCCCATGATCAAGGGCGAAAAGCCCAAGGACCGCTGGCGCATCGGGACCGAACACGAGAAGTTCGTCTATCGCACCGCCGACCACCGCGCCCCCTCCTACGACGAACCCGGCGGCATCCACGACCTCTTGATGGCGCTCACGCGCTTCGGCTGGGAACCGGTGATCGAGGGCGGCAAGGTCATCGCGCTCGCGGGCAGCGACGGCACCGTCAGCCTCGAGCCGGCGGGCCAGCTCGAACTCTCGGGCGCGCCGCTCGAAAATCTCCACCAGACCTGCGCCGAAACCGGCCGCCACCTCAAACAGGTGAAAGAGGTCGGCGCCGAACTCGGGCTCGGCTTCCTCGGGCTCGGCATGTGGCCCGACAAGACGCGCGCCGAGCTGCCGATCATGCCCAAGGGGCGCTACAAGATCATGCTCGAGCATATGCCGCGCGTCGGCACCATGGGCCTCGACATGATGCTGCGCACCTGCACGATCCAGACCAACCTCGACTATTCGAGCGAGGCCGACATGGTGCAGAAATTCCGCGTATCGCTGGCGCTGCAGCCGCTCGCAACTGCGCTCTTCGCTTCGTCCCCTTTCACCGAGGGCAAGCCCAACGGCTATATGTCGTACCGCAGCCATATCTGGACCGACACTGACCCCGCGCGCACGGGGATGCTGCCTTTCGTGTTCGAGGACGGCTTCGGATATGAACGTTATGTCGACTATATGCTCGACGTCCCGATGTATTTCGTCTTCCGCGACGGAAAATATATCGACGCCGCCGGCCAGAGCTTCCGCGATTTCCTGAAGGGCGAGCTGCCCGCGCTGCCCGGCGAAAAACCTCGCCTTTCCGACTGGAACGACCATCTCTCGACCGCCTTTCCCGAAGTGCGTCTCAAGAGCTTCCTAGAGATGCGCGGCGCCGACGGCGGGCCATGGAACCGTATCTGCGCGCTCCCGGCGCTTTGGGTCGGCCTGCTCTATGACCAGGGCGCACTCGACGCCGCGTGGGATCTGGTCAAGGGCTGGAGCATCGAGGAGCAGCAGGCGCTCCGCGACGCGGTGCCGAGC
>JAFAED010000135.1 GCA_023424275.1 Pseudomonadota bacterium
TCGCAAAGGACCGCGAGATGCAGGAGGATCTGGCCGACATGGACGCGGCGGTGCAGCGCTGCAAGGCGATCGTCAGCGGAATCCTGATGTCGGCGGGCGAAGCGCGGGGCGAGGCGCCGCAATTGACGACGATGCGCGCCTTTCTGACCGGCATCGTCACCGGGTCGCGCGCGCTGCGACGTCCCGGCACGGTCGAATTCAACGATCGGTTCGGTGCCGATGTCGCGATCGTGTCGGACCCCGCGCTGCGGCAGGTGATCGACAATGTGATGGACAATGCCGCCGAAGTGTCGCCCGATTGGGTCGCCGTCACTGCGTCGCGCGACGGCGACATCGCGGTGATCGAGATCGCCGATCGCGGCCCGGGTTTCAGCGACGAGATGCTCGAAAGCTTCGGCCAACCCTATCGGTCGACGAAAGGGCGGCCGGGCGGCGGATTGGGATTGTTCCTGCTGGTCAATGTCCTGCGCAAGCTTGGCGGCGGCGCGACGGTTGCGAACCGCGCCGCAGGCGGTGCGCTGGTGCGGATTTCGCTCCCGATCTCTGCCGTCGCGCGCCCGGGGACAGGCGCGGCATGAACGACCGGCGGCAATTGTTGATCGTCGAGGATGACGAAGCGTTCGCGCGAACGTTGAAACGCTCGTTCGAACGGCGCGATTATACGGTGCAGGTGGCGCACAGTCCCGAGGAGATGGACGAGCTGCTGAAGACCGGCCGCCCCGGCTATGCCGTCGTCGATCTTAAATTGGGTAGTGCGTCGGGGCTTGCGTGCGTCCAGACATTGCGGGCACTGGACCCGGCGATGCGGATCGTCGTGCTCACCGGCTTTGCCAGCATCGCGACCGCGGTCGAGGCGATCAAGCTCGGCGCCTCCTATTATCTCGCCAAGCCGTCGAACACCGACGATATCGAGGCCGCATTCGACCGGGCCGAGGGCAATCCGGAAACGCCGCTCGACGGCCGGCAGTCGTCGATCAAGACCGTCGAATGGGAACATATCCACCAGACGCTTGTCGAAACGGGATTCAACATCTCCGAAACCGCCCGGCGCCTCGGCATGCACCGGCGCACGCTCGCGCGAAAACTGGAAAAGCGGCAGGTTCGCTGATCCCCGGCGGGAGTAGACTTCCCGTGCGCGCCGATCCGGTCCATGAAGGCCGCTGCCCGCTTCGGTGCCGGACAGCGGACGGGCTTTGCGACGGGGGCCATCATATGCGTTCGACTCTCTTTTTGCTGGGCGCATCGGCGCTGGCCGCGACGCTGTCGGCATGCGGCGACGGCAGCGCGCCGAAAGAGACGGGGGATGTCGCGGCCGCTCCGCGCCAATGCCCGAAGATCGCCGATACGCCCGTGAAACTGGCCGGCGGGACGTTCGAGATGGGCGAGGACGATGTCTATGCCGAAGAGGGGCCCGTGCGCCAAACCACGGTCGCGGGCTTCTGGATCGACCCGCACGAGGTGACGAACCGCCAGTTCGGCGATTTCGTCCGGGCCACGCATTATGTGACCATCGCCGAAAAGCCCGTCGATCCGAAACAGTTCCAGGTGCCTGTGGACCGGATCCCGCCCGACATGCTGAAGCCCGGATCGGCGGTCTTCACCCCGCCCGATTTCCCGTCGAACCATTATTCGGACTGGTGGAAATATGTTCCCGGGGCGAACTGGAAAAAACCCTATGGGCCGGCGGGTCCCGACAGCGTCGCGAACGAACCCGTCGTCCACCTCGCATGGGACGACATGCTTGCCTATGCCCAATGGGCGGGCGGGCGCATCCCGACCGAGGCCGAATGGGAATATGCGGCCAGCGCGGGGCAGCGGTCGAAGAATGTCCAGCCCGCCGAAGCGAACAGCTGGCAGGGCGCCTTCCCGAACTACAATGCCGAAACCGACGGGTTCAAGGGCGTGTCGCCGGTCGGATGCTACAAGCCCAACGCCAACGGCCTGTACGACATGGTCGGCAATGTCTGGGAAGTCACCGCCGATTTCTTCAAGCCGGGACACGATCCCGACGACCGCGACAATCCGAGGGGACCCGACGAGAACAGGGCTTATGACCCGATGAGCCCCGGCACGCCGTCGCGGACGGTCAAGGGCGGCAGCTATTTATGCGCGCCCAATTATTGCCAGCGCTACCGCCCCGCATCGCGGCAGGGTCGCGATCCGGGACTCGGCACGAGCAACGTCGGCTTCCGTCTCGTTTACGACAGGGCGCCCGGCGGCTGATCCGCAGCCGCCGATCGGGCCGTGTCTATGCGGCGGCTTTCCGGCGGTATCGGAAATACCAGACTTCATGCCCCTGCGCGCGGGCCTTGGCTTCATAGCGCGTTTCGGGCCAGCCGCCGGGGCGGACCTGGAAATCCTTCGCATCGCCCGCCAGCCATTCGAACTGGTGGCGGTGGCGGCGCATGACCATCAGCGCGTGCTCCAGATAGATCGGATGGTCGGTACCGAAGCGGAATTCGCCGCCGGGCTTCAATTTCGCGGCGATCAGGTCGAGCGGGCCGTCGTTCATCATCCGCCGCTTGGCATGGCGCGCCTTCGGCCAGGGATCGGGATGGAGCAGATAGGCGAAGCTCAGGGCGCCGTTGGGAATCCGCCGCAACACCTCGAGCGCGTCGCCATGGTGAATGCGGACATTGCCGAGCGGCAACTTCGCGCCATGGTCGCCCGCGACGTGGACAAGCGCCTGCGCGACGCCATTGATGAAGGGTTCTGCACCGATAAAACCATGATCGGGCAGCATATCCGCGCGGCCCGCCATATGTTCGCCGCCGCCAAAGCCGATCTCGAAATGCAGCGGGCAATCCTGCCCGAACAGGCGCGCCGCAGACACTTCGCCATCGTCCGGTACCGCGATCTGCGGCAGCAGCGTGTCGACGAGATCCTGTTGGCCCGCGCGCAGGGGCTTGCCCTTTGAACGGCCGTAAAGGCGGTTGATCGTCGTCGGATCGCCGGATTTATATGCAGTCATGGCGCGCCCGTTAGCGGGGCAGCGCGAAGGCGGCAAGCGCGCTGCGGGCAAAAGTGCGGGGACGAGGAGTCGTCCCCGCATCGGCGTTCGTCAGGCGGCGAGCGCGGCCTTCAGCTTGTCGACAAGGTCGGTGCGCTCCCAGGGGAAGGCGTCGCCGTCGGCGGTACGACCGAAATGCCCGTAGGCGGCCGTCTGCTTGTAGATCGGCTTGTTGAGACCGAGGTGGGTACGGATGCCCTTGGGCGTCAGCCGGACGAGCTGCGGGATGACCGCTTCGATCCGGCTCTCTTCGACCGTTCCCGTGCCGTGCAGGTCGACATAGATCGACAGCGGTTCGGCGACGCCGATCGCGTAGCTGAGCTGGATCGTACAGCGGCGCGCGAGGCCCGCGGCGACGATATTCTTCGCCAGATAGCGCGTGATATAGGCGGCCGAGCGGTCGACCTTGGTCGGGTCCTTGCCGCTGAACGCGCCGCCGCCGTGCGGGCTGGCGCCGCCATAGGTGTCGACGATGATCTTGCGGCCGGTGACGCCGGCGTCGCCGTCGGGTCCGCCGATCTCGAAACGGCCCGTGGGGTTGATGTGATAGACGGTGTTTGCGGTCAGCAGCTCGGCCGGCAGCACATCGGCGATCACGCCGAGCACATATTTGCGCAGCTCGGTATATTTCGCTTCGTCGCCTTCGCCATTGTGGAAGAAATAACCCGGCGCATGCTGCGTCGACACGACGATCGCGGTCGCCTCGACCGGGCGCTCGTTGGCGTAGCGCAGCGTGACCTGGCTCTTGGTGTCGGGCTCGAGGAAGGGCGCGGTGCCCGCCTTGCGGTCGGCGGCCATGCGCTCGAGGATCTTGTGGCTGTAATCGAGCGTCGCGGGCATCAGGTCAGGGGTCTCGTCCGACGCATAGCCGAACATGATACCTTGGTCGCCGGCGCCTTCGTCCTTGTCGCCGCTTTCATCGACGCCCTGCGCGATATGCGCCGACTGCGCGTGCAGGTTGTTCTCGAAACGGAAGGTCTGCCAGTGGAAGCCGTCCTGCTCGTAACCGATCTCGCGAACCGTATTGCGGACGGTCGCCTCGATTTCATCGAGCGCGCCCGGCGCCCATTCGTCATTCTCGAACACGCCCTTGCAACGGATTTCGCCGGCGAGCACCACGAGCTGCGTCGTGGTCAACGTTTCGCATGCAACGCGTGCCTCGGGATCTTTCGACAGGAACAGGTCGACGAT
>JAFAED010000187.1 GCA_023424275.1 Pseudomonadota bacterium
CTCTGCATCCCGGCGCGACGGGCGGCGGGCTGCTTGCCAATATCGGCTGGTATGTCGCCGGGCCGCTCCTGTCGTCGCTCGGCGTCGGCGGGCTCCTGCTTGCCGTAGCCGGCATGCTGTGGGGGACCGGCGACGGGCGGCGTTGGGTATGGATCATCCTGCCTTTCTGCATCGTCTTTCTTCTCGTTATCGCCGTGCAGTCGCTGCGCTGGGAACGCTGGGTCGTCCCGCTGTTACCCTTTGTCGCGCTGGCTGCGGCGCGGGCGCTCTGCGCGATCGCCGACCTGTTGCCGGTCCATCGCGCGCGCGCGGCGTTGCCGGTCGCGCTTCTGCTTCTTGTCATACCGATGATCGCGACCGACCGGATCGAGGCGGCCGAAAGGCGAAACGACACGCGCCAGATCGCGTCGGCATGGCTGCGCGAGCATGCGCCGCCGGGCAGCCGGATATTGATCGAACATCCGGCCTTCGATCTGCTGGGCGAACCGTGGCAATTGCTGTTCCCGATGGGGTCCGCGGGCTGCGTCGATGTCCACGACATGCTCGCCGGCCGTATCGGCCAGTCGGAGGTCGAGGACCGGCGGCAGGGGGGAGCGATCGTCGATGTCGGCCATGTCGATATGGGGTTGCTGGACAGCTGCCGCGCCGATTTTGCCGTCGTTACCAACCATCTGCGTTATCGCGTCGACCCCGTTCATTATCGCGCGGAACTGCTGCGCTACGACCGGCTGCTTGCCGGAGGGCAGGCGCGGCTGGTTGTGCGACCACTCCCGGGCCGTAGTTCGGGGCCCGTGGTTCATATCGTCGAATTTCCCCGCGTGCCGGCGACGGATATTCGTCCGGCCGAGCGCCGCGCAGGCTATGACTAGGGACCCGGCCAGCGCAGACCCTTCGGGGTTGCTGCCTCTTGATTCCGGAATGGCTTTGCGGGCACGCTGACCAGACGACACGGGATCAAGGGGAAAATCGTGGCCGCCGAAACAGCAACACATGCCGCCGAAGCGGCTGCGCATGGCTTCGATCTGTTACCGATCGTCATTCTGCTGGGTGCTGCCGTGGTCGCGGTGCCGCTGTTCAAGCGGCTCGGACTGGGCTCGGTCCTTGGCTATCTGGCGGCCGGGCTCGCTATCGGTCCGTTCGGCCTCGCGCTCTTTTCCGATGCCCAGACGATTCTCCACGTCGCCGAACTCGGGGTCGTCATGTTCCTCTTCATCATCGGGCTCGAAATGCAGCCCTCGCGTCTATGGGCGATGCGCGGTGAAATCTTCGGGCTCGGCGCGGCGCAGGTAGGCGGCGCTATCGCGCTGCTGATCTGTGTCGGGCTTGCGCTCGGCTATCCCGTCGCGGCCAGCTTTATCGCGGGGACCGGCTTCGTGCTCACGTCGACCGCGATCGTCATGCAGATGCTCGACGAACGGCGCGAGATGGGCCAGCCTAAGGGACGACGGATCATCGCGATCCTGCTGCTCGAAGATCTGGCGATCGTGCCCCTGCTCGCGCTCACCGCTTTCCTTGCGCCCGGTGGCGAAGCGGTATCGATGACAGATCGGCTGATTGCCGTTGCGATCGGTCTCGGCGCGATTGTCGGGCTGATCCTGGCGGGCCGCTATCTGCTCGATCCGATGTTCCGCCTGCTGGGGCGTGCGAAGGCGCGCGAGGTGATGACCGCCGCAGCGCTGCTCGTCGTTCTCGGCGCCGCGCTCGCGATGCAGCTCGCGGGCCTGTCGATGGCGATGGGGGCCTTTCTCGCTGGTGTGCTCCTTTCCGAATCCTCGTTCCGTCATCAGCTCGAGGCCGATGTCGAACCCTTCCGCGGCATATTGCTCGGCCTCTTCTTCCTCGGCGTCGGCATGGCACTCGACCTCAACATCGTCGCCGCCAACGCCGGGCTGATCGCGATTTCGGTTACGGCCTATATGACGCTCAAGATCATCGTCATCTATACGGTGGCGCGCCTGTTCAAGAGCAGCAATGCCGAGGCCATCGAGCGCGCGGTGCTGATGGCGCAGGGCGGCGAATTCGCGTTCGTCCTCTATGCGGCGGCCGCAAGCGTCGGGATCATCGATGCCGAAAGCAACGCGATCCTGACAGCGATCATCATCGTGTCGATGGTGCTGACCCCGGTGATGATCATCCTGCACGACCGGTTCAAACCGCGCGCCGAGGATAAAACCGACGATCTCGACGTCGCCAACGATCTCAGCGCCAGCATATTGATGATCGGCTTCGGCCGTTTCGGCCAGATCGTCAGCCAGCCGCTCTTCGCCAATGGCTGCTCCATCTCGCTGATCGACACCGATACGATCGCGATCCGCGAATCGATGGCTTTCGGATTCAAAATCTATTACGGCGACGGCACGCGGCTCGACATCCTGCATGCCGCGGGCGCGCACAGAGCACGAATGATCATCGTCGCGACCGACGACCGCGAGACAACGACGAAGATCGTCGAACTGATCAAATCCGAGTTTGTCCACACGCCCGTGATGGCGCGCGCATTCGACCGGGAACATGCGGTGGAACTGATCCACGCCGGTGCCGATTTCCAGATGCGCGAAACGTTTGAATCCGCCCTGATGATGGCGGAGGAAGCACTGCGCGTGCTCGAGGTCGATGAAGACGCCATCGCCGATATCATGGGTGAAACGCGGCGGCGCGATCAGGAGCGTCTCGATATCGAAATGTGTGAAGACGTTTATGCCAGCCGGCATCTGATACAGGGCAATGTCCCGGTCGAGGATCGCGACCAATTCATCGTCCGGCCCGACCCCAAAGCCTGACACGGGATCAACCTTTATCCCCCGTCCGCCGCGCTCGGCAGCCGCGACGGGGGATGAGGTTCGTTGTGCACAAGAAGAACATTAAGAGAACAAAGTTGATCCGTCAACATGATTTTCGCGGTTTTTCGCGCGACGCCTTCCGATTGACGTAAACGTCAATCGGGGCCAATGCGAAGCAAGCTAAGGAAAGGACATCTGATGGCGGAGCAACCGAAGTTCGACCTCTCGGGACGGGTGGCGCTGGTAACGGGGGCATCCTCGGGCCTCGGTGCGGGCTTCGCCAAGGCCCTGGCGGCATCCGGGGCAAAGGTCGTGCTGGCCGCGCGCCGCGCCGACAAGCTCGCCGAACAGGTTGCTGCGATCGAGGCCGCGGGCGGGCAGGCGATTGCCGTGAGCATGGACGTTACCGACGAAGCGTCGACGATCGCCGCCTATGATGCGGCCGAGGCGGCGTTCGGCACCGTCGATACGATCGTCGCCAACGCCGGGGTCGCGACCGAGAAGATGGCAATGGGCCTGTCGGTTGATGAGGTCGACTTCCTGCTCGCCGCCAACGTCCGCGGCGTCTTCCTGACCGCAACCGAGGGGGCCAAGCGGCTTGACAAGGCGGGCAGCCGCGAGACACAGCACGGCCGCATCGTCCTGATCGGCTCGATCACGGCAGAGAAGGTCTTCCCCGCGACGTCGGTCTATGGCGCGACCAAGGCGGCGGTTCGGCATCTGGGCAAGGCGCTGGCGCGCGAATGGGCGCGCCGCGGGATCAACGTCAATGTGATCCAGCCGGGCTATTTCGAATCCGAAATGACCGCCGACCTGTTCGAAAGCGACACTGGCGCCGCGATGGTGAAGAGCTTCCCGCGCCAGCGCATGCGCCCGGCAACCGACCTGCACGCGCCGCTCCTGATGCTCTGTTCGGACGCCGCGCTCGGTATCACCGGCAGCGTCATCACCGTCGACGACGGACAGACGCTGTGAGCGAGCTGCTGATCGAGGCGCGCGGCGCGGTCGAGATTGCGACGCTCAACCGCCCCGAGCGGCTCAATGCATTGAGCGAGGGGCTGGTCGACGAACTCAACGCCTATTTCGGCGGGCTCGCCGACCGTCCCGCGGTCCGGGTTGTCATCCTGCGCGGTGCGGGGCGCGGTTTTTGCGCCGGGCTCGATATCCAGGAAGATCGTTCGAGCGACGAGACCCCGGTGCTCCGCACGCTGCGTACCCAGACCAGCATCGGCAATATCTATCGCAAGATGCGCGCCTGTCCGCAGC
>JAFAED010000258.1 GCA_023424275.1 Pseudomonadota bacterium
GTACCCTTTTACAACTGGCACAAATTGTTCGCCGGGCTGTTCGATGCGCAGGAACTTTGCGGCAATGCGAAGGCGCTGCCCGTCGCGGTCGGGCTCGGCGCTTATATCGACGATGTGTTCGCGGCGCTGAACGACGAACAGGTCCAGCAGGTCCTCGACTGCGAGCACGGCGGGATCAACGAAAGCTTCGCCGAGCTTCATGCGCGGACGAAAGACCCGCGCTGGCTGCGCCTCGCCGAACGGCTGCGCCACCGCAAGGTCCTCGATCCGCTGAGCGAGGGCCGGGATTCGCTGCCGTGGATCCATGCCAATACGCAGATCCCGAAGATCATCGGGCTGGCCCGGCTGCACGAGCTGACCGGCAAGGCGGGCGACGCCGATGCAGCGCGCTTCTTCTGGGAAACCGTCGTCCGCGATTATAGCTATGTCATCGGCGGCAACGCCGACCGCGAATATTTCCCGGCACCGCGCACCATCTCGAAACATATCACCGAGCAGACGTGCGAGAGCTGCAACAGCTATAATATGCTCAAGCTCACCCGCCACCTCTACGGCTGGCGGCCCGAGGCGCGGCTGTTCGATTATTATGAGCGCGCGCACACCAACCATATCCTTGCGCATCAGGACCCGGCGACGGGGATGTTCGCCTATATGGTCCCGCTGATGTCGGGAACGGCGCGCAAATTTTCGAAACCGTTCGACAATTTCTGGTGCTGCGTCGGGTCGGGGATGGAAAGCCACGCCAAACACGGCGATTCGGTGTGGTGGCAGAGCGGCGACACATTGCTGGTGAACCTCTATATCGCGTCGACCGCGACATGGGAAAGCCAGGGTGCGGGCTTCCGGATGGAAACCGCCTATCCGTTCGGCGATCGGGTCGATCTGATGCTCGAAACGCTCGACCGCCCGCGCGACTTCGCCGTGGCGCTGCGCATCCCCGGCTGGTGCGAAGGTGCGGCGCTGACGGTGAACGGCAAGCCCGTGCCCGCGGGCACCCCCGGCGACTATGCGGTGATCCGCCGCCGCTGGGCGAAAGGCGACCGGATCGCGCTCACCCTGCCGATGCGGCTGCGCACCGAAAGCGCAAACGACGATGCGTCGACGGTCGCGCTGCTCCACGGTCCCGTCGTGCTCGCCGCCGACCTCGGCCCCGCCGACCGGCCGTTCGAGGGCCCTGCCCCCGCGCTGGTTGCATCCGACCTGCTCGCGGGGTTCGCGCCTGTCGATGCCGCAGCGGGCCAATTCCGCACCACCGGCATCGCACGCCCTGCCGACCTCCGCTTCGCGCCCTTCTTCCAGCAGCGCGACCGCCGCACCGCCGTCTATTTCAAAAGCTTCGACGACGCCGGCTGGGCGCGCGAGCAGGTCGCCTTCGCCGCCGAACAGGCGCGGCAACAGGACCTCGCGCGCCGCTCGGTCGACGTGATGAACCTCGGCGAGATGCAACCCGAACGCGATCATGCGTTGACCGCGAAGAACAGCTATGCCGTCACCTATCGCGGGCGCCACGGGCGCGACGCGCGGACCTTCGGCTTCTTCGAATATCGGGCGAAGGTGCGCACAGGACCGCTGGTATTGCAGGCGACCTATTGGGGCGAAGAGCGGAACAAGCTGTTCGATATCCTGATCGACGGGACGAAGATCGCGACGCAGGCACTCGACGGCGGCCATCCCGGCGAATTTTTCGAGATCGACTATCCGATTCCTGCCGAACTGACCCGCGGCAAGGACAGCGTCATGGTCCGCTTCCAGCCCGCCAATGACACGACACGCTGCGGTCCCGTTTTCGGGGTTCGCATTTTCACGCCGGCTTCAACCGAAGGGACGGTTTGACGCACGCCTAATCCGACAATGAAACAGGGGGTCGCAAAATGGACAGACGCTATCGATTGCTGGTGACGCTCGGGCTCGTGACAATTGTTGCGCCGGCACTCGCGCAGGAACAGGGCGCCAAGCCCGCGGTCCACGCCAAATCGGCGATGGCGTCCTCGTCGAACCCCACCGTGACCAAGGCGATGGTCGAGGTGATGAAGAAGGGCGGCACCGCGCTCGACGCCGTGCTGACCGCCGTCCCGATGCAGGCGGTGATCGAACCGCAGATGACGACGCTCGCGGGCGGCGTCTCGATCCTTTATTATGACGCCAAGACCGGCGAATATCATTATCTCGACGCCGAGCTCGACCATACGAAGGATGCGCAGGTCGGCGGCGGCTGGGCGCAATATACCGGCGGCGGCGGCGAGCGGCTGCCTGACACGTCGGGCAAGCGCATCGGCATTCCGGGCACTGTCGCGGGACTGAAGGCGGCCGCCGACCGCTTCGGCACGCTTAAATGGGCCGATTATTTCGCGCCTGCGATCAAGCTCGCCGACGATGGCTATCCGATGTACAGCTTCCTTTATGGCGAACTCGCCGAGGCGGCGCTGACGCGGCTGTCCGCCTATCCGTCGGGACGCGAGGAATATCTGCCGCAAGGCTATGTCCCGCCCGTCGGCACGATCGTGAAGCATCCGCGCCTGGCGCAGGCGATGCGGCGGATCGCGGCCGAGGGGCCGGCCTATATCTATACCGGCGAATGGGCGCAGCGCTTCGTCGCCGCGGTGCACGCAACCGGCGGCGGGCTGACCGCCGAAGAACTGGCCGCCTATAAACCGCGCTGGGAAACCCCGCTGCGCTCGACCTATAACGGGTACGAGATCATTGGCGCGCCGCCGCCGTCGACCGCGGGCACGCTCATCTCGATGACCCTCAACGTCGCCGAAAATTACGATCTCAAGGCGCGCCCGCATTATTCGCAGTCGGCCGAAGCGCTCGAACTGATCCGCCGCGCCTTCGGCTATGCCGAGACCGCGACCGACGAATTTGTGCGCGATCCGCTGAGCTATGACGTGCCGACCGAGATGCTGTTGTCGAAAGACAATGCGAAACGCTATGCGGCGCAGGTGACCGCGAGCCTGCCCAAGCCCGCGGTCGCGCCGCAGGCCGCCGCCACGCCGGAAAGCGCACTCGAACTTGCGGCCAATTTCAGCACGCACGATCGCCACTCGACCGACACCAACCATCTCGTCGCGGTCGACGCGCAGGGGAACATGGCCTCGGTCACCCACTCGGTTTACGGCAGTACCTTCGCGACCGGCATGGTGGTCGACGGGATCGCCATGAACAGCGGCAATAATTTCCCCGGCAACACCGCGGGCCCCGGTCGCCGCGTCATCTCGCCCTTCCCGCCGACGATGGTCGCCAAGGACGGCAAGCCATGGATGACGATCGGGTCGCCCGGCCTGTCGTCGCGCGCGGTGACGATCACGCTCATTAACCTGCTCGGTTATGGCATGCCGCTCGAACAGGCGGTCGACGCGCCGCGATTCCAGGGGTCGCAAGCCGGCGTGCCGATGGTGGTCGAAAGCCGCGTGACACAGGCGGTGCGCGACGAACTCAAGACGCGCTACGGCGTCAACGTCCGCCCGACCGCGCCCTATAATTGGCACTTCGGATCGATCCAGGCGATCCAGCGCAATCCCGACGGCAGCCTGACCGGCGTCGCCGACCCCCGCCGCGCCGGCCTTGCCGCCGGTTACTGATCAACAGGAGAAACTTCGATGCGATATCTCGCTCCCGCGCTGCTGGCCGTCTCGGCCATCGCCCTCGCCGCCCCCGCCTTCGCGCAAGCTCCGCAATCGGCCGCACAATCGGCCGACGCGCGGCTAAAGGCGCTCTATGACGCCGAATGGCAGTGGCGCACCAAGGAACTTGCGCTCGATCCCGACGGCGAACGCGAGGGCAGCGACCGGCTGCCGAATGTCGACGCGGCAAGCCAGGCCCGCCGCGCCGCCTATTGGAACAACGCACTGACCGAGCTGAACAATATCCCCTTCGACCAGCTCTCGCCCGAAGAGCGGATCAACGCCGAAGTGTTCAAGACCGCGCTCGAGGAATTCGCGCTGGAACAGAAATATCGCGAATATGAGGATCCCTTCGGTTTCTGGACGTGGATCGCACCGCGTGGCGGGCTGTCCGGGGCAGAGGCCTATCGCAACTATATCAAGCGGCTGGGCGATATGCCGCGCTATATCGATCAGCAGATCGTCAACATGCGCGCCGGGCTGAAGCGCGGCTTCACCAAACCGCGCGTGTCGCTTGCGGGCCGCGACGCGCCGATCGCGCCGCTCGCCGAGGCGAATGTCGACAAGAATCCGCTCTTCATCACCTTCGCGGCGATCCCCGGCAATATCCCCGAAAGCGAGCGCGCCGCGCTCGTCGCCGAGGGCCGCGCCGCGGTCGCGGCCGCCGCGCCCGCCTTCGCGAAGCTGCGCGCCTTCGTCCGCGACGAATATATCCCCAACGCGCGCGTCCCGATCGCCGGCGAGGCGCTGCCCGACGGCAAGGCCTATTATGCCGCCAAGATCCGCCAATATACGACGCTCGACCTGACGCCCGAGCAGATCCACGAAATCGGGGTCAAGGAAGTCGCGCGGATCGACGCCGACATGCAGGCGACGATGAAGAAGGCGGGATGGACGGGCGATTTCCCCGGCTTCCTCCACTTCCTCAAGACCGATCCGCAATTCACCGCCAAGTCGCCGTACGAGCTGATGGCGAAGTCGGCCTATGTCGCGAACAAGATCAACGGCCAGCTCAAATTCCTCGTCGGCCATCTGCCGCGCTATCGCTTCACGATCCGCCAGACGCCCGACAATATCGCGCCCTTCGCGACCGGCGGCAACGGCGGGCTCGAGAGCTGTTTGATGAACACCTATAATCTGCCCGCGCGCCCGCTCTATACGATCCCGCCGCTCACCGCGCACGAATGCGCGCCGGGGCACAGCTTTCAGGCCGCGCTCGCGCTCGAAGCACCCGACCGGCCGCAGATCCGCCGCACCACCTATTTCTCGGGCTATGGCGAAGGCTGGGGCCTCTACACCGAATGGCTCGGCATCCAGATGGGGATTTACGAGACGCCCTATGACGAGTTCGGGCGCGAGACGTACGAGATGTGGCGCGCCGCGCGGCTCGTCGTCGACACGGGGCTGCACCACAAGGGCTGGACGCGCCAGCAGGCGCTCGATTTCATGAAGGCGCACACCGCATTGTCGGATCATGAGATCACGATCGAGGTCGACCGTTACATCAACGATCCGGGGCAGGCGCTCGCGTATAAGCTGGGCGAGATGCTGATCCGCCGCAAGCGCGCCGAGGCCGAGGCCAAACTCGGCACCAATTTCGACCAGCGCTGGTTCCACGATACGCTGCTCGGACTGGGATCGGTGCCGCTGCCGACGCTCGAACGTGTATTGGACGAATGGATCGCGGGCGGGGGCAAGAACCCGAACCCCGAACCCGCCGCCTGATTTTTCCGATGAGGAGACATATATTGTTCACCCGCACCATCCTGCTTTCGACCCTCGCTCTCCTGCCGCTCGCGCCCGCTGCGGCAGAGGCACCCGCCGCGGCCAGCCCCTCGGCCGCGGCGGCCACGCCGGAGAGTACCCCCAATACCGCCGATAGCCGGCTGAAGGCGCTGTACGAAGAGGAATGGGCGTGGCGGCAGAAGGAATTCGCGCGCCGCGTCGGCGACCCGCCCTTTACCGCATCGGCCGACCATCTGCCGCGCGTCGACGCCGCAACACAGGCGGCGCGGCAGGCCTATTGGCAAAAGACGCTGGCGGCGCTCGACGCGATTCCGGTCGACCAGCTTTCGGAGAATGAAAAGATCAACGCGGCGGTGTTCCGCACCAGCCTCGAGGCCTTCGTCGCCGAGGGCAAGTACCGGATGTGGGAAATGCCGTTCAACGCCGACAGCCAGTTCTGGTCGGGGCTGAGCGCGCGCGACAGCTTGCCCTCGACTGCCGAATATGAACGCTACCTCGGCCGAATGCGCGACATCCCGCGCTATTTCGACGAACAGATCGTCAATATGCGCGCCGGCCTGAAGCGCGGGTTCAGCGTACCGCGCGCCTCGCTCGAAGGGCGCGACGCGACGATCGCCGCCTATGTCGACACCGATCCGGCAAAGAACCCCTTCTATAGCGCCTTCGTCAAAATGCCGCCGGCGATCCCCGCGGCCGATCAGGAGCGACTGCGCGCCGAAGCGCAGC
>JAFAED010000265.1 GCA_023424275.1 Pseudomonadota bacterium
CCTTTGCGGACGCCCGGCAGGGAGCGCCCCTGCCTGCGCCGCTTGCGGCGCGGTTCCCGCGCCCGGAGATCTCAAGGCGCGCCTCCCGGCAGCGCTCGCGAAAGAGCGGGAAGAGAGGCTACGGGCCTTCCGGTCCGCCCGCGGGAGACGATGCGCTCCGCACCCTGCTCCGCGCTAGCGAACGCCCGATCCCCTGATTTTTCATCCATCGGGGCGTCGCGCGCCCTCACACCCGGACTGCTGTCCGCGGCTCCCGCAAGGCCGCAACCCCGCCAACGTGCGAGGACGACGCGAACGCGGCTCCTGTAATCTTATGGCGGCGCGGGTACCGGGGTGCGTTCTTCGCCTCGCCTGGCGCAAAGCGATCAGGCCGTTGCGACGCGCGCGGACGTTTGCCACGCGCGCCAATATCCAAACATGGCAACGGGCGATGCGATCGCGGCGCAGCCGATCGCCGCAAGCCGGAGCGCATCGCCCTGTCCAAGCCCATGGGCGGACGCAAGGATGTCCGCCGCAAGGCCAAGGACGAAAGGTCCGGCTCCAAAGCCGATCATGTTGACGAAAAACAGGAGACAGGCGGACCCCATTGCGCGATCGCCGGGTGCCGCATCGGCCTGAACGATGGCGAACACGGGTCCGAACCAGAGGTTGACCAGAACAGCCGTGGCAACGAGACCGAGCAGCGAGAGACCAAGCGGCCCGGACAGGAAGGTCAGCAGGGTCGCAGGGAGGAAACAGGCGGCCGCCGCCATCGGCACGAGTGCCCGGTTGCCGGCCCCCCACCGGTCGCACAGATAGCCGCCGAGCAACGTTCCAACCA
Source organism: Pseudomonadota bacterium (assembly GCA_023424275.1). Classification (GTDB taxonomy): domain Bacteria; phylum Pseudomonadota; class Alphaproteobacteria; order Sphingomonadales; family Sphingomonadaceae; genus Sphingopyxis. Next base: position 821 of record JAFAED010000265.1, read on the forward strand.
TGCCGCCGACGCCGAATATCCCGCCCAGAGCCAGTCCCAGCATTCCTTGCGCGCCGAGCCCGAATGCCGCGCCATGCCGGGCCAGGGGCTCTGCGGCGGTTTCGAGATAGAAGGAGGCGTAGAAGGCGAGTTGCCCTGCCCCCACGAAGACCGCGGCAGACGCCCCGAGTGTCGTCCATCCCGTCCGGGGAACGCGGATGAATGCGACCAATCGCGCAGCCAGCGGGACGGGAGCCTCGCGCACCACCGGACTGTGCGGCCGGTCGGTCCGCGGAAGCGTTGCCCAGGCGAGAAGCCCGAGCATGATCCCCGGAACGCCCGCCACGACAAATGCCATGCGCCAACCGAAACTGTCGGCGACGATGCCGCCGATCGCGAGACCGAGCAGGGTCCCGAGCGGAACGCCCAGCGAATAGACGGCGAGCGCGCGCGGTCGACGCGCATCCTCGAACCGGTCGCTGATCAACGCGTGCGAAGGCGCCACGCAGCCCGCCTCACCGACGCCGACGCCGATCCGATAGAGGAGCAGGTGCCAGAACCCTGCGGCAGATGCACAAAGAAGCGTGAAGAAGCTCCACAGGCCGACCGCACCCGCGATGACCCGCCGGCGATCATGGCGGTCTGCGAGCGCTGCGGCGGGAAGCGCCAGCACCGTATAGAGGGTCGTGAATCCAAATCCCGTCAGCAAACCGAGTTGGAGATTGCTGAGCGCCATGTCGCGGCGCAGGGCCTCGGCGACAATGTTGATCACCTGCCGGTCGATGAAACCGACAGTGTAGATCGCGAGCAGCAGGCCGAGCATATAGCCGCTGCCAGGCCGGGCACGCGCATTCACTAGGCTGCTTGCCCGAGTTCGAGGGCGACGAAGCGGTCGAGATGCATTCGCACGTCACCATGCTGGATCGTGATCGCCACGAGACGTTTTGCATAATCTCCCACGCTGAGTTCCTGCGTCATGCCCATGCCGCCATGAATCTGGATGGCCTCCTCCGCGACGAGGCGTCCGGTTTCGGCGATGCGCACCTTCGCTGCCGAGATGATGGCGCCTGACCGGTTCGAGCCATCGAACCGCCCCGCGAGCGTGCCTGCGATCCCCCGCGCCTCGGTCTCGGCAATATACATGTCGACAAGCCGGTGCTGCAGCGCCTGGAAGCGGCCGATCGGCTGGCCGAACTGCTCGCGAACCTTTACAAAGTCGAGCGTCGCGGCGTTCAGCACCGCCATGATGCCGACCGCCTCGGCGCATTGGGCCGCAACCGCGCGGTCGAGCGCCCCCTCGATTGCCGCACCGGCGCTGCCGCGCGGGCCGAGCATCGCCTCCGGCGGCAGCAACATATCGGCAATCCGGATGTCCGCCGCATCGCGACCATCGAGGGTCCGCAGCTGGTCGAGCGCGACACCGCCGCCCGCCGGATCGACGATGAAGAGCGATGGCCCGGCATCTCTCCCGCCTTCGTCCACCACGCGCGCCGAGACCAGCAGCCGGTCGGCCCAGCCGGCCGCGGCCGCGAGAACCTTCCTCCCCGCAAGCCGATATCCGCCTTCGACGGTCTCTGCCACCATCGCGGCGTGGCCTTCTCCGGTCGTGCCGTCTTCCTCATGCGCGAAGGCCCAGATAGTCTCGCCCGCCATGATCGCAGGAAGATGGACGCTTCGCTGGGCTTCGCTGCCCAGCTCCGCGATAAGAAAGGCCGAGACGATCGCGGTCTCGGAAAATGGCTCGAGCACGAGGCGCCGCCCAAGCTCCTCCATGACGAGGAGCATTTCCTCGGGCCCCTGCGCAAGGCCGCCATGCACTTCGGGAATGGCGGCCGCGACAAGTCCCAGATCGGCAAACTCGCGCCAGATCTCGCGCGACCAGCCTTCGCGAGACGCCGCGATCGTGCGTCGCTTCTCGATGTCATAATTTGCCGCGAGAAACTTCGCGACCGTGTCGCGGAGCAGCCCATGTTCCTCGGTCTTGTCGAACGTCATCTGTCTCTCCCCGTCCTCAGAGCCCGAGGACCTGCTTTGCTATGATGTTGCGCTGGATCTCGTTCGACCCGCCATAGATCGTCTTCTTGCGGGCATTCAGCCATTCCTGCATCGCGACCAGACTATCGGCAGGGCCCGGATGCGGCGCGTGGCTCCCTCCACGATCGGCATGGTTTACGAGCGCGTAGCGGCCTGCCGCCTCGGTCGCGAGGCGCGTGATGTCCTGGTAGATTTCGGTACCGCGGATCTTGAAAAGCGATGCCTCGAAGCCCGGTTCGCGGCCGTTCGCCGCGGCTTCGAGCACCGCGCGCTCGGTGGCCTCGAGCGCCCGCAGCGCGATGTCGGCTCGCGCCACCTGCCGAGCAAAGTCGGGATGAGCCAGAAGCGGGGCGTCTGCGGGGTGGGCTGCGGCGACGCGTTTGAGCTGATCGAGCGCCGCGCGCGAGCGAGCGGTTCCCGCCATGCTCGTCCGCTCGTTCCCGAGAAGGAACTTGGCGTAGGTCCATCCCTTGTCCTCGTCGCCGATCCGGTTTTCCACCGGAACCCTCACATTGTCGAAGAAGACGTCGTTCACCTCATGCGCACCGTCGAGCGTGATGATCGGACGCACCGAGACGCCGGGTGACGTCATGTCGATCAGCAGGAAGCTGATGCCCTGCTGCGCGCGGGCATCGGGATTGGTGCGAACGAGTGCGAAAATCCAGTCCGCATGCTGGGCGAGAGTCGTCCAGGTCTTGTGCCCGTTGACGATATAGTGGTCGCCGTCACGCACCGCCTTCGTGCGGACATTTGCGAGGTCCGACCCGGCACCCGGCTCCGAATAGCCTTGGCACCACCAATGATCTCCCGAGAGGATCGAGGGAAGAAAGCGGCGCTTCTGCTCGTCGGTCCCATAGGTATAGATGACGGGTCCAACCATGGTCAGGCTGAAAGCGAGGAGAGGAAGCGTGTCGGCTGCGGCCAGTTCCTGCTCCCAGACATGCTGCTGGACGATGGACCAGCCGGTTCCGCCATATTCGGCCGGCCAGTGCGGTGCGACCCATCCCTTCCGGTAAAGAACGCGGTGCCAGAGCAACTGCTGCTCCTTGTCCAGATCCTCATAGGGCGCGGGCACGCGCATCGCAGACGGGTAATGATTCCGGATGAAGCTTCGGACCTCCTCGCGAAATGCGTCTTCGCTCAGTTCCGTCATTGCGTCGCCCATATGATCATCCTCTCCCGCCGGGCGCTCGCGGCGCCGCTGTGAGTTCTTTTTTCGAACTTACTTTCCTTCCTGTCAAGCCGATGCGTGGAAGCCGAGCCAATTGCAGCCCTTCCAATGCCCAACGGCCATAACTCGCTTGCGAACTTCCACCTTTTCAAGACCCGCGAGTCGCGGTATTGAAGTCTCAAAACAGAACTAATCCGCCTGCGGAGACATAGATGCGCTGGAATGAACTCGACGAGGAAATCTGCTCGCTCGCCCGGACCATGTCGGTCATCGGCGACAGGTGGATGCTGCTCATCCTTCGCGAATGTTTCACCAAGGTTCGGCGTTTCGAGGATTTCCAGTCGCGTCTCGGTATCAGCCGCGGCGTGCTCGCCGAACGGCTGAAAAAGCTCACTGACAATTTCATTCTGACGAAGGTTGCCTATCAACAGGACCCGTTGCGGCATGAGTATCGGCTGACGCCCAAGGGCCTCAAGCTTTACCCGATCATGATGTCGCTGGTGCATTGGGGTGACGAGCATATGGCGGGCAAGGCGGGCCGTCCTATCGTCCATGTCCACGATGCCTGCGGGTCGGAATTCGACCCGGTGATGACGTGCTCCGAGTGCGGCGAGATACTCGATCCGCGCCACGTCCATGTCTATCCCGGTCCCGGCGCGCCGCGACCGCATAATCTGCCTTTCATGCCCGAGAGCGTGACCGCCCCTCCTCCCGGAACCCGGAAGCGCAAACACGCCTGACCGGCGGCACCGGCGCGAGACCGGCACCGCCACTTCGGGCCAGCTCCTTCGGCGGTCAGACCCCGTCGAGGAAGAGCCGCGCATGAGCCAGGAAAAGCTCGGGATATTGGAAATGCGGCGCATGCCCGGAATCCGGGTAGATGATGAGCTGCGCATCGGGCAGATGCTGCTGGAGATGGAATGAATTGACCGTCGTCAGCATGACGTCGTCGCTCCCGTTCACGACTAGAACCGGCATGTCGATCGCCTTGAGATCGGCGTAGCGCTCGCCGTGCGGCTGCAACCAGTCGCGGCCTGCCGCCACCTGCGCCATGATCGTGTCCTTGCCCGACGCCGGATCGACATCCTCGGTCCTGGCATGGCGGCGGGCCCAATAGTGCGCGGCGGCCTTGCGTCCCCTGTCGGAGTGGCCGAAGAACAGCCAGGCCATATCCTCTTCGCCGGCGTTCCCGGTCGCGCGCGCCGATACCTCCGCAATATGCGTCGAGAGCTCGCCGCCCCGCGGGCTCGTGCCTACGAGGATGAGCTTGCGAATGGTACCGGGCTGCGTCTTCGCATAGGCCTGCGCAACCATCCCGCCCATCGAGAAGCCCAGGAGATCGAAGCGGTCGATCCCGAGCGCCGACACAAAGTCGGCAATGCACTGCGCCATGCCCTCGATCGTCGTGGGTGTCGCACCGCCCGACGCGCCGACGCCCGCATTGTCGACAATGATGACCTCCCGGTCCGCCGCGAACCCGTCGGTGACCGCAGGGTCCCAATGGTCGAGCCCGCCGGTGAAATGCTGCAGCATGAGGATAGGCAGTCCGCCCTCTTTGCCAAAGCGCCGATAGGCGTATCGCACCCCTTTCGCCTCGACGAATTGCGTGGGCGCATTTCCATGATTGTGCATATTCCGATCTCCTTCGGGAAGACCGGAACATCGCCGCAGGCCGGCAAGGTCGCCATATGCACGTCGGTATGGCGGGCAAACCTGCAAAAAGCGCCGCCTTTCGGAACAAACCGGCGCCGCGCAAGTGGCAAGGCCTACCATGGTATTGTTCCGGGCGGTTCGCTGGCCGCCTAAAGGCCCATCTCCCGATCAGGAGACAGACGATGGACAGGCTTGCTTCAGAAATCATCGATGCGCACGGCGGGCTCGACCGGTGGCGGAGCTTCGGCACATTGAGCGCCCACCTGGTACAAGGCGGCGCCCTGTGGGGATTGAAGGGCCAGGCCGGCGTCCTCGACGACACGCGCGTCACGGTCGACCTGCTGCGCCAGCACGCGTCGCATGCGCCGTTCGGCGAGCCCACCCTCAAATCTTCCTTCACCGCCGACCGCGTCGAACTGCGCGGCGCCGACGATGCCCTTGTCGAGAGCCTCGACCAACCGCGTGCATCCTTTGCCGGCCACACGCTCGAGACGCCCTGGACAAGGGTGCAGCTCGCCTATTTCGCGGGCTGCGCCATGTGGACCTATCTTAACATGCCCTTCCTGCTGGCATGGGACGGAATGACGTCGGAGGAGATCGAGCCCTGGCAACAAGGCGAAGAGCAATGGCGCCGGCTTCGCGTCCGCTTCCCGGCCGCCATCGCAACCCACAGCGACGAACAGGTGCTCCATGTGGGTCCCGACGGACTGCTTCGGCGGCACGACTATAATGTCGACATCGCCGGCGGCACCCCGGGCGCCCATTTCATTTCCGACTATGTGTCGGTCGAGGGAATAGCGTTCCCGACGCGCCGGCGGATCTACCCCCGCCAGGACGATGGCCAGACCATGTCCGAACCGCTCGTCGTCTCGATCGATCTCGACGACATCCGCCTCGCCTGATCCCATGGCGGACATACCGGACGAAGCCGCGCCCGCGAGCGCTGTTCCCCATGCCCGCGAAGCCCAGATGTTTCCGAGGCTCGATGCCGCGACGATCGACCGGCTTTGCGGCTATGGCACCGTCGAGACGCCGGCGGTGGGCAGCCTGCTGTTCGAGCGAGGGACACGCGGGGCCGACTTTTTCGTCGTCCTCGATGGAGCGATCGACCTCTTCGACGGCAGCGGCGAG
>JAFAED010000286.1 GCA_023424275.1 Pseudomonadota bacterium
AGTTCGGCCATTGCCGAGCGCGGAATGCGCGCAATGCCGCCACCGCTTTCCTCGGCCCGCGAATTCGCCACCTGCAGTTTCACCTGCTTTTCCTTCACCGTTGCGTCGGCCAATGCGCGTCTCCCGCAAAAAACATCTGAATGCAAAAGATAGGATAGCGGTTCCCGATTTGCGACCCCCGGCGCCACGTCATCTTATGACGCACTGCACAAAATTCTGGCATGTCCGCCGGTGTCATGTCATCATCGGCGCCCGATATGCCACGCCTTCCCCCCCTCAGCAGCATGGAAGCCTTTCTCGAGGTTGCCCGCCACGGCACAGTCAAGGCCGCCGCGATAGAACTCGGCCTGTCGATGCCCGCGCTCTCGCGGCGGATCCAGACACTGGAACATGCGGTCGGGCGGCCGCTGTTCAACCGGCATCATCACGGACTCAGCCTGACCGAAGCCGGGCGTGCGCTGCAGGAACAATTGTCGCCGATCCTCGACGAGTTACGGACGGTTATCGGGCAGGTCGGCAGCCCCGATGCGTCGCTCCGGCTTCACCTCAACGTCCTGCCGCTGTTCGCGCAGCAACGTCTGTTCCCGCGGCTTCCCGAACTGCGACGCCAGCACCCCGAATTGCACATCGACATCGACACCATGTCGCACGCCGAGGCGCGGCTGGGCGAAGGCATCGATGCGGCGATCGCGCTGGCCCGCTCGATCGACCCGGCGCTCTACGCCGCGCGGCTCGACCAGGACAAAGTGTTCCCGATCGCATCGCGAACGCTGGCCGACGGCGAGCGGGCGGTCACCGTGCCCGAGCAATTGCAGCGCATGACGATCTTGCTTCACCGCGAGATGCCCGAGACCTTCACCGAATGGAAAAAGGCGATCGGCATGCCCTATCTGGAACCGGCGGGGATCGATTATTTCGATTCGGGGCCGCTGATGCTCGAGGCTGCGGCGCAGGGAATCGGCGTTGCGTTCATGCATGGTCATCATTTCGACGACGCGCACGACCCGCGGCTTGTGCGCCTGTTCGATTTCGATGTCGACAGCCCGTACAGCTATTGGTTCGTGTGCCGCCCGCGAGCGCTGCGCCAGCCTGCGGTCAAATATTTCCACGACTGGCTGCTCGCCGCGAAGATCTGAACCGGAGCGACCGGTTCGCAAGGCTGTCCGAATATGGGGAAATGGTGCTGCTGGACAGGATTGAACTGTCGACCTCGTCATTACCAATGACGCGCTCTACCACTGAGCTACAGCAGCAACCTCATCGCCCCCGAACGCATGTTCGCTGGGCAGGCGCGGCCTATGGCGGGGTGCCTCCCGCGTGTCAAGATGCGAGGCTTGACGATATGGCGATTTCGCGGGCATGGCCGCTTTTGTGAGCAAGACGCCCTCCCCCGCCGATCTCGAACGCGAACGCCGCCTCGCCGAAGCGCTGCGCGACAATCTGCGCAAACGGAAGGCACAGGCGCGCGAAGCAAAGGCGGAACAGCCGCCTAAAGACTGATGGTAACCGTCACCTCGTCGCCCTCGGCGAGCCCCTCAGCCTTTCGGACGGCGGCCTTGACCGGAAGCAGCCAGCCCCCGCTCTCGCGGTGCGGAAAGACCGACGTGCTCCACCGCGTATCGCCGATCGTCGCGTGCACCTTCGCCGACCCGAAGCCCTTGCGCCCGTCGAGCCACTGACCGCCGATCGCCGCAAGGCGAATCCCGTCGGCAACCTCGCCAGCGATCGTGACGAAGAACCAGGCGGCAGGCGCCGTCGCCGATTGCCAGCGCCAGAGCGGCGTCGTGACGGTGAAGTCTTCCAACCGCGTTATTTCGCCGCGACCGCGCGCACGGGCACCGGAATATTGCAGATGTCGGCGCCGCCGGCGGGCGTGATGAAAAAGGGATCGCGGCGGTTCGCGCGCGCATCGGCATAACGGGCAAAGCTGCTGCTTTCGGTCGACAGATATTCGAACCTTGGCTGCTCCGCCGCGGGCAGATCGCTGGCGATGCGGATCGATCCGATCGGCGTCCGTTCGACTTCGGTGTTGTAGAATCCCAGTTCTTCGGTCCCGCGCGGCAGGCTCGACAGATATTCGATACCGCTGACAACGCGGCCGACGACCGCGATATTGCGATCGAGATGGCGCGGCGCGTGACCGATCACGGCGTAGAGTTCGGCGCCGCTTCCGGTATCGGGCGACATATTGCGGCCGACCCCGACCATGCCGTAGCAATGCAGCGGCCAGCCAGTTGGATTGTCCGCCGCTTTGGCCTCGAAGGCGACGGGGAAGCCACCGGAAAAGCCGACGGTCGGCGCATAGCTATCACCAAGGCGCAATTTCTGGGCGGCGTCGAACCACTTTTCCATCCGCCCCTCCACAACCGATGCGACCTCATCAATCGAAGCCGCATTGCTGGCTGGCGAACCGGGGCTTGGCCGATCAACGCTCGGCCACGGTCGAAATTCGGTGAAGCCAGCCTCGGAAATTTGAAGCAGGGAAGTTTCATAGCCACTTTCAGGCACCGTCGCCAATCCGGCCGGCAGCGGCTTTTTCTCGCTCGCGTCACCCCATTGCGCGACATAATTGTCCTGCACCCGGTTAACGCTCGTCTCGTCCCACCAATGCGCGGCGGCGAGCTTGCGGATATTGCCGATCCATCCTTGGCTGAACGGCGCAGGCATCAACTGGATGACGACGCGGCGCGCCTTGCCTTTGGCGTCGGGCGCAAGATCCATCACCAGCAGGTCCGATGGCGCGATCGCGACCCACTCGCTTGCTGGCGCGGCCGCCACAATCTCTCCCGGCGAAGGAATGGGCGCGGGCTCCTGAGCGTGGACCGGTGAGACGAGCGAAGCGATGGTAGCCGCGAGGAGCAGATGTTTCATGCCCGATATCTGCCATGCCTATGCGACTTGCGAAAGCCCCGCCAAGCGATTAGGGCGCCTCTTCCAGAGCATGCGGAGCGGTGGCCGAGTGGTCGAAGGCGCTCGCCTGGAAAGTGAGTATACGTCAAAAGCGTATCGAGGGTTCGAATCCCTCCCGCTCCGCCACACCCCGCGACGAACGCTAACTCGTATCGAATATTCTAGACCGCGATACGATGGTTAATGCCGCCGCATGCGGCGACCGTTGGGTGTAACGCGCGGCCCCGTACCTACGACAGCGGGACGACTTTACGCCGCAACGCGCACCGCGACATTCTTGTCGCCCCGCTTCGGGAACCGCTGCATCCCCTCCGACGCCTTCATATAGGCGTCCGTACAGCCAGGTACGATCCGATCGTGCAGCTCGACAAAAAGCATGCCGATCCGATCGATCCATGATGCCGAGGCCAAAAGAACGTCGCGTTCCGCACCTTCGATATCGAGCTTGAGAATGTCGACGCGATCGCGGTTCATCTTCGCCAACAGGCTCGGGATGGAAACGGTCTGCGTCATGCCGACTTCGGGCAATCCGCGTTCCGCAACACCGGCGGCCATGGAGAAGCCCCAATCTCCGGTGCCGCGATCGAAGAGTGGCTTTTTGCCGTCCTCGGCATCCAGCGCGGCGTGGATCGGAACGACATTGGGGTACGGCGCCACATTCTGTGCGAGGATGCGATAATTCTCGTCCGATGGCTCAAGCGTCACGATCGTCGCGTTCGGAAAAAGCTGCGCCAAAGCGATGGCGGCGGTCCCGATATATCCGCCGGCATCGACGATGAAGAGCGGCGCTTTCCGATCGCTCACCAGTTCGGCTGCGGCGTCGAATTCGCCTTCGGCAAGACAATGGCGCGCGGTAACCAGATCCGTATTCATGGTCCGAAGCCAAAGATCCGCCCCTCCGACCCTTAGAGGAAGGAGAGCATTTCTTTTAGTCAGGCGGTAAGCGGAAAACCTGGCGACGGGGACAATTCCATTCTCTTTCAATAGATGTCGCAAACCTGCCACCGCTTTTGAAATCCGGGACATCCGATCTCTCCGCCGTCGTCTATTGGAAGAATCTCAACCTTGGACGATGGTTATGTCAGGCAACGATATTCTGCAAGCCTATCCAATCCCGTCCCATTTCCGTCACATATCATTTGAATTTTTCAGATGAGATTGAATATGCTGAAGAATTTCCGCCCTTCCTGCCGGCTCTTCTGTCGAAGCGACACATAATTCGCAGTCTCCCGGCCTCTGCATCCTCCCCTCTGTCGGCCATCTTGCTGCTTCGCTGCAGGTCGACGCCTATCGAAGGCACGCCGACCTGCGACGTGGCAAAGCAGGCGTCAATTCTCGCGGCCCGCCATCCAGAGCGTTTGGGTGAGGGGTTCGATCAGGTAGGAAAGCGCAGTCCGTTTCCGGAGCGGGATCATGACATCGACCGGCAAGCCGGCACGCAGCCCGCCATCCGCGCGCACCTGGCGCAGCTTGGCGATCTCGCTCGGCGGGACGAGCAGCTCGATCTTGAAATAGCGCATTCCCGTCCGCTCATCCTCGAAACTGTCGGCCGATATTTTGGAGATTCGTCCCTTCAGTATCGGCAGGTTGCGCTCCTGCAACGCAGTGAAGCGAACCTGGGTCTCCATACCGGGACTCAGATCGTCGGCATCGGTCGGCGACGCCCTGCCCTCGATGACCAGGGCCCGGTCTTGGGGGACAATTTCCATCAATGTTTCGCCTGCCCCAACAACCCCGCCGACGGTGAAAATTTTGAGTCCGACGACGCGGCCGCTCGCCGGTGCGCGGACGGTAGAGCGGGCAAGCTGCTCGCGGACCGATTCCAACTTGGGTTGCAACTCGTCAAGGCGCACCTGTCCCTCGCGCATCCGGGCGGCAACCTCCTCCATCATCTGCTTGTCGAGCGAGACGATTTGCATGCGCGCTTCGCCAATCGCTTCGGAAGACCGCGCAACATCGGCGCGATAAGCTCCGTAGATGCCGTCGAGTGCCGCGGCATCGCGCTCCATCGCGCGAACGCGGTTGATAGAAACAAAGCCCTTGGGCAGCAGGGTGCGCATACCATCAAGCTCTTCGCCGATCAGCCGCTGCTGCTCCTTGTTGGAACGCATTTGATGGGTGTAGCCGTTGATCTGCTCGGAATGCTGGCGCATTTTCTGCCCAAGGACGCCCCGCTGCGTCTGGAGCGAGTTTCTTCGCGCATCGAACAGCAGTCGTTGCCCCCGCATCGCTTCGGCCGCAAGCGCTCGGTCCTCAGGTGCCAGCGATGCGAATTCCACGGGTTCGGCCACGCTCGCGAGTCCATGCTGTTCCGCAACAAGGCGCGCGCGCTGCGCAAGCAGCGCAATGACTTCGCCCGTCAGGCCGCGCTCGGTCGCAACCAGTTCGGATGCCGAAATCTTCAGCAGGGCCTGCCCCTTGGTGACGGCCTGTCCTTCGATCACCTGAAGCGCGGTGACAATGCCGCCCTCGCGATGTTGGACGGCCTGGCGATTTCCGGAAACCGCGACGATACCCTGCGCATAGGCGCCGGCATCGAGTGGCGTGGCCGCCGCCCATCCAAGGAAACCAAGGAAGAACAAAGCGATGATGGCGATGCCGACACGCATCTCGCGGTGCGGCCTGTCGACGGAATCCTTGTCGGCCTGGTCGGCGATGATCGGCGGTTTCCACATCATGTCGTTCATGCGCGTCCTCCCTCATTGATGGGGACAACATTCTGTTTTGCCGATGATTGTTTCAAAGCCGCGAGAATCTCGTCGCGGGGCCCCATTCCCACGATCGCGCCCTCGGCGAGAATTGCCAGCTTGTCGGCGCCGGCGAAAACCGCCGCCCGATGAGCGATAATCATGATCGCCGCGCCTTGGAGTTTCGCGGCGGCGATCGCGCGGCCCAGGGCGTCCTCGCCGTCGCTGTCGAGCGCCGAGTTCGGCTCGTCGAGCACGAGGATGCACGGCTTTCCATAGAGCGCCCTGGCGAGCGCGACGCGCTGCGTCTGCCCGGCCGAAAGCTTGTGCCCATTGCCTTCGATACAGGTGTCGTATCCATTGGGCAGATGCAGGATCAACTCATGCACGCCTGCCATACGCGCAGCCTCGATTACCTCGGCATCGACCAGAGGCTGCGGAAGTCCGCGCTCGCATGCGAAGCGCGAAATATTTTCACTGACCGTTCCCGGCAGGAGGCCGCAATCTTGTGGAAGATAGCCGATGTGCTGCGCCAACTGCTCTGGATCCCAGTCCGCAATGCTTGCCCCGTCTATGCGAACTTCTCCGGAATCGGGCGACAAGGCACCCGCAACCACGCGGGCGAGCGTTGTCTTGCCCGCTCCCGATGGTCCGATAACGCCCAATACTTCGCCGGGCGTGAGCTTTAGCGACGCATTTTTGAGCAGCATCGCGCTGCCATCGGCATTTCGGACTAGGATACGATCCAGTTCGACCGCCCCAGTCGGGTCGGGAAGCGCCGTGCGCGTCGCGGGGCCGTCGGCCGCCTGTTTGAAAACCCGGTCGAGGGTTCGCAGCGCCTGTCGCGACTGGATGATATTCGGCCAAAGTCCCACCAGTTGTTCGACCGGCTGTAGCGCGCGACTGAGCAAGACCGAGGCGGCGATAATCGCCCCGACGGATATCTGGGCATTGATCGCGAGCCACGCGCCTATGCCCAGCGCAAACGACTGCATGAACATCCGTACGAATTTGACGAGCGAATTATATCGGCTCGCCGAAAATTGAAGATCCGCGGTGGCATCCATGCCGACGTTTCGCTGCTCGATATGACGCGTGACCAGCGCACGCCGCATCCCGAGCGCCCGGACGATTTCCGCCTTGCGGAGAACCGCCTCATGCGACTCATAGGCGGCAGCATTCGCCTGATGCGCCAGTTCGGCCTTGGCCTTGCTGCGCCTTTCGTTGGTAATCGCAAGCATCACCAGGATGCAGCCCGCCCCGAGGACCAACAAGCCCAGGACGGGATGGATAAGGAAGGCGACGAACAGATAGAGTGGCGTCCATGGTACGTCGAACAAGGCCGTCGTCGCTGGACCGGCCAGTACCTGCCGCAGCGTGTCGAACTCGCGCATCGCCTGCTGTGTCGACGGATCGCCGGGTAATGCCCGCGACCGTGCAAGCAACCTGTCCAGTATCTCGCCCGACAACAATCGATTGAGCCGCAACGACGCGCGCGTCATCAATCGCACGCGCATGGCATCGAGGGCCGACAGCGTCGCGATGGCGACGCCCACGACAACCGTGATGACAACCAATGTCAGAACGCCATTTGTCGGCACCACGCGGTCATAGACCTGCATCATATAGATGGTCGGCGCGAGATAGAGGATATTGATCAGCGCGCTATAGATCGCTGCGAGGGTGAAGTGAGTCCGGCAAGCGCGGACGGCTTCTGTCAATGCCGGCGGCACTGGCATCCAGAACAGGCGCATGCGATTTTCCCCTTATACTGACAAAAAAGGTGGCGCCGGGGCGGGGGAATCCCGGCGCCGAGCTGGGCTGGGGGGTCCCGGCACCACGCTCTTTAGTTGAACAGATAGTCCGGGGTTTCGTGCCCGAAAAACCGCTCCATCCGTCCAAGGTCGTCAAACCCACTCTCGCCCGGCCACGGCAGTATGTGCGTCGGGACGCCAGCTCCGGCATGATTGACGGTGCTACCGCCCTGGTTGTCGATGACGTCTTGCGGCCGAAGATTGCCAACAACCTGATCAGCGCCGCCGCCCGTGTTGAACACCAGGCGGTGAGCCGAGGTGAGCCCCGAGATATCGACCGTATCGTTCCCGACGCCCCCGTTCACCGTGATGGTGTTGTAGTTCAGGCTGGTGGTGTTGAAGTTGCCGATCACCTGAATCGTGTCGCCCCCATCGCCTCCGCTGCCCCCCGGCGCCACGCCGCCGGGCGAGGACACGTTCAGCGCGTTGATGTTGATCTCCTCGATATTGTCGAGTTCGGCGATGACCTGGCCGTCGCGCGTGACGACGATTTCGGTGCCACCCGAAAGCGAGAGTCCCGGAATGGCCGCTTGTGCCGCGGTGCGGGTATAGATGACGAACGCCTCCGCTCCCGCAGAGCCGTTGAGTTGATAGGTGTCGACGCCGTCACCGCCATTAATGACATCGCGTCCGCCAGTTGCACCGGTCTGCACGATCAGATCGTCGCCGGCACGGCCGTTGATCTGATCATTGCCGCCACCACCATCGATCGTATTCGCACCATCGTTACCCGTTATATTGTTGGCGAATTCGTTGCCGGTCAGGTTGATGGCATTGGTTCCGGTGTTGCTGTTGGTCGAAATGAATTCGACTTCCGCGCCGGCGTTGAGCTGGTAGTTGACGCTGGCAAGCACCCGATCGCTTGCGCCGCCGCCGACAGCTTCGACAACCGTGTCGCCGGCATTATCGACATAGTGCCTATCGTTACCCGATCCGCCATTGGTGGTATCGGCACCGAGCATGCCATAGAGAATGTCGTTCCCGCCGCCGCCATTGAGAACATTGGTTCCGGCATTGCCGAACAGCCGATTATCGAACTCATTCCCCGTCAAATTGATCGGATCGGTTCCCGCTTCCGGATCGGCGGTCATGACTTCGACCTCGACTCCGGCACCGAGCTGATAGCTCACACTTGCGAATACCCTGTCGGTCGTGCCGTCGCCGACACCCTCGACCACCACGTCTCCGGCATTGTTGACATAGTGTCGGTCGTCGCCGGCGCCGCCGTTGGTCGTATCCGCCCCGGCACCGCCGTCGAGGATGTCGTTGCCCTCATTGCCGTTCAGCACATCGTCGGCGCCACCGCCGGTCAGCCGATCATTGCCGCCGCCGCCGCCGAGGATATTCACACCGTCATTACCGGTGATATTATTCGCCAGTTCATTGCCGGTGAGATTGATCGCGGCAGTGCCCGCGACGTTGTTGGTCGACATGAATTCAATGTCTACCCCGGCCGCGAGTTGATAGCTTGCGCTCGCCAGCACGCGATCGCTCGCGCCTCCGCCGGCGGTTTCGACGACAACGTCCGCGGCATCGTCGACATAGTGCCGATCGTTACCCAGACCGCCGATCGTCGTGTCGACGCCGGTACCGCCGTTCAATACGTCGTTCCCATTGCCGCCGTCCAACAGGTCGGTTCCGGCACCACCGTTCAGCGTGTCGATGGCGCCTGCGCCCACGGCGATATCGTCACCGGCCGTTCCGACCAGCATGTTGTTCACGCCCGGGTTGCCGTTCCAGTTGACACCCGTCGGTCCGGTCGGTTCGGACGTCACGCTTTCCAGCGCACCGTCGCCGTCGGTGAAGCTCACGACCACGCGTAGCCGTAGCCCCGCCTGATCGCCGAACGACGTCAGCGGATTGTCGTCGGGCGTAAAGGTCGCCGCCGTCGCACCGCCGATGTCGGCCCAGGTCGTGCCATCAACCGAACTTTGCCACTGATAGCTGAACGGTCCAAGGCCATCGACGTCGGCGATCGACGACGTGTCGAGCGTCAAGGTCTGCCCCTCGGTCGGGGTCAGGTCGTTGATCACCGGCTGGCCGGTCGCCGCCGCCGCGATCACGATCGTCTGATCGGCGAATTGCAATTGTTCGATATTGCGCAGCGTGTCGGTGCCGTCGGTCTGGGTGCCCCGTGCATGGGCCACCGTGACCGTGCCGTCGGGATTTTCGGTGATGTCGTAATTTTCCAGATCATCCGAGAACAGCGCCGTATCGACGTCGCCCGCTTCGCTCGTATCGAGGATTTCCCGCACGATCTTGAGCTGGCCCGGGTTGAGGGCACCGCTGAACATCCGGGCGGCAAGTTCGGTCATACTGTCGGCAGAATCGATTTCCGCCCCCGTGCCGTCATTATTCTCGAACACGCCGATGCGCACATTCAGATATTTGTCGCCATCGATGATATCGTCGCCGCCCTGGCCCGCGATCAGGTCGCTACCCGCGCCGCCCAGGATGATGTCGCCGCCGGTAAAGGAGGTAACACCGGCACCCACGACTTCCTGCAGGCCGTCGATAAGGTCGATACCGGCCTGGTCGAGCGCGCTGCCGCGATAGCCGCCCGAACCGCCGAGCGGCGTCGGTCCCATCGCTGCGGCATCGTCGTTCGTGCCCCGCAGGATATCGTCCAATGCCGTACCCGACAGGCCTTCCATGCTTTCATATTCATCGAGGGCTGCATTGCCGGGAATCGTCGGCGCCTCGTCGAAGACGATCGGGATCGACAAGTCGGCATTCACCCCGGCGGTGTTGTCCTTGTACGTCGCCCAGTCGAACCCGGACATGCCGACCATCTTGCCGCGGCCGGCGCTGCCGACCATGATGTC
>JAFAED010000334.1 GCA_023424275.1 Pseudomonadota bacterium
CATCGTCAAGGGCGGAACCCACCGCCTGTCGGGCCCGAACCAACTGGCATTGCTGGAACGCACGGCAATGGCCTTGGCAGCGGGTGCCTGAGCACCCAAATCGACCCCATGAAATTCCTCCACACCATGATCCGGGTCACCGACCCCGACGCCACCATCCGCTTTTTCAATCTCCTCGGGCTCGAGGAGCGCCGGCGCATCGAGAATGAAGCCGGGCGCTTCACCCTCATCTTCCTCGGCGTTCCGGGCGATGGGGCGGCGAAGTCGAGCTGACCCACAATTGGGATCCCGAAGCCTATGACGGCGGCCGCAATTTTGGCCACCTCGCCTATGAGGTCGACGATGTCTATGCGACCTGCCAGCGGCTGATGGACGCGGGCGTCACGATCAACCGTCCGCCGCGCGACGGCCATATGGCGTTCGTGCGTTCGCCCGACGGCATTTCGGTCGAACTGCTGCAGGACGGCCATCTGCCGCCGCAGGAACCCTGGGCCTCGATGCCCAACACCGGCGCCTGGTAAGGCCGACGCGATGCCGGGCCTGTTGATCAACATCGACGTGCCCGACCTCGCCGCTGGCGAGCGTTTCTATACCCGGGCCCTGGGGCTGACCGCAGCGCGGCGGTTCGATGACGATATCGTCGAGCTGACCGGCTGCGAAGTCCCCCTCTATCTGATCGCCAACCCCGCCGGCTCGGCGATCGGGCCCGGCGGCGGCGATTTCCGCCGCTACAACCGGCACTGGACGCCGGTGCATCCCGACTTTGCGGTCGACGACCTCGACGATGCGATCCGGCAGGCGATTGCGGCCGGCGCGGTGCAGGAGGGCGAGACATTGGACCTGCCCTATGGCAGACAGGCGATGTTCGCCGATCCCTTCGGCAACGGATTCTGCCTGATCGAGTTCAATGCACAGGGCTATGATGCCCTTCTGGCCTGATCGGGCGGACCAAGGCCCCGGCGCCGTCGCTCCGTCTTGAGGGGGCAAGGTGCTGGAAAGGAGATATCATGGCTGCGCTGGACATCGTCCGTATTCCCGTCCTCAACGACAATTATGTCTGGCTGGTCCATGATCCCGAAAGCGGCGCGACGATGGTCGTCGACCCCGCGGTCGCCGATCCGGTGCTGGCGGCGGCAGCCGAGCGCGGCTGGATGATCACCGATATCTGGAACACCCACTGGCATCCCGACCACACCGGCGGCAATGCGGCGATCAAGGAAGCCACCGGCTGCACGATCACCGGCCCCGCTGCGGAGTTCGCGCGCATCCCGACGCTCGACGTGCAGGTGAAGGGCGGTGACAAGGTCAAGCTTGGCAACCACGTCGCCGACGTCTGGGACGTTCCCGCACACACCGCCGGCCACATCGCCTATCATTTCGCCAGCGATGCCGCGATCTTCGTCGGCGATACGATGTTCGCGATGGGCTGCGGCCGGCTGTTCGAGGGCACCGCCGAACAGATGTTCGCGAATATGCAGAAACTGGGCACGCTCGACGATGCGACGCGCGTCTATTGCGCGCACGAATATACGCTGTCGAACGCGCGTTTCGCGGTGACGGTCGAACCCGACAATGCCGCGCTGGCCGCGCGGCTCGCCGCGGTCGAGTCCGCGCGCGCTGCCGGCGAAGCGACGGTGCCGACCAGCATCGGCGAGGAGCGCGCGACCAACCCCTTTCTCCGCGCGCCAAGTGCCGCCGAACTCGGGCGCATCCGCGCGCTAAAGGACGCCGCCTGATGCCCGCGCTTCAGCGCCTATTCATATGCGTCTGCTATTCCGATCAATCTCGAGGAGCATTTTCATGGTCAAGCTGAACCTGATGGGGGCCGCGCTGCTGATGGCAGCCGCGCCGCTGGTCGTCAGCTGCACCCCCGCCGGCTCAGGCGAACCCGGCGCCGCTGCGCTCACGCCGAAACAGGCCGAGCGCCTCGACAAGCAGCTTGCGGGCAAGGTGCCCGGCGAACCGATCAAATGCCTGCCCAGTAATCGCAGCACCGATACCATCCGTGTGTCGGACAGCATCCTGCTGTATCGCTCGGGCGGCAATCTCGTTTACCGCAACGACCTCAAAAGCAGTTGCCCCGGCCTTGCGCGCGACAGCGACATCATGGTCGTCCGCCAGTTCGGCTCGTCGACGTGCAGCGGCGATTTCTTCCACCTGGTCGACCGGTCGAGCGGCATCCGCGGCCCGACCTGCGTTTTCGGCGAATTTGTCCCCTATCGCAAACCGGCGGGGGACAAGGGCTGAGCCACAGGTTCAGCCGCAGGCGGGGGCCGGTTTGCGCCGAGCTCTTCGGGTCGCACCCCCGCCCGCTAATGCTCCTTCCCCCTTGATGGGGGAAGGATACGCAGCCTTGCCGCACCGCGGCTAGGCGAAGTTGGATGGGGGTGATGGTGCGTCATCGCGCCATCGTTTCAGGCCGAGACCGCACCCCCTCCGCTGCGCCCCGGACTTGATCCGGGGCTCGCTGCCTCCCCCATCAAGGGGGAGGAATTAAGCCTTATAGAGCGCCGCGATCCGGTCCTCGTAAACCTGCTTCAATATGTGGCGCCGGATCTTCATCGACGGCGTCATCTGCTCATTCTCGATCGTGAAGGCTTCGTCGGCCAAGTCGAACTTGCGGACCTTTTCGATCACCGAGAGCTGG
>JAFAED010000360.1 GCA_023424275.1 Pseudomonadota bacterium
AATGCGGGCCGCCCAGCAGCCCGCGAATCAGTTTGCCGATTTCCCGGGCCGCCTGCGACAAGGGCTGAGCCGACGTCAGACAGAGCGTGATGTAGCGGTCGATTTCCGGTTCGACGATACGGCTCGCCTGCAGACGTCCGAGATCCAGATCATCGGCGATCGCGTGAATCGGGATGACCGTGTAGTGGCCAGGCTGGGCCGCTACCGCCATCTGGATCTGGCCCGAATCGGCCTCGGCGATGACCTTGAGGCTGATCTGCTGCTGTCGGGCGTAGCGATTCAGCAGCATCCGGATCGCGCTCGGGGCGCTCGGCAATACGAGCGGAAGGCCGTCGAGGTTCCGGAAGCGGGTCGTCTCGGTCTGGAGTCGCGGATCTCCGCGTGCGCCGACGAGATAGGAGCGCACTCGCAGAAGACGATCCTCGTCGGGGAGCGGCCGGACTCCATAGCGATAGGTCACCCCGATATCGACGGTGCCGTTGGTCAGCCATCGGTCGATCTGCCCGCCCGATCCTTCTCGGATCTGCAGTAGAACCCCGGGGAACTGCACGACCTGCTGGGCAATGAGCGGCGCGATCAGCGGACCGCAGAGCGAGGGCAGGGTACCGATCCTGACATTGCCGGTCGGCGTCCCGCTGCGCGATTCGACGTCGGCTACCAGTTGCGACAGCTCGTAGAGGATGGCGCGGGCTCGGGGCAGAAGGCGTTCGCCGAATTCGGACAGGACGACGCCGCGGCCCGTTCGCAGAAAAAGGTGGCCACCGCAAAGACGCTCGAGCTTGCTGATCTTGCGGCTGATCGCAGGCTGCGGCAATCCGAATTCGGAAGCCACCCGAGTCAGGCTCCCCGCTTCGGCTACCTGGACGAACAGCTGAAGGCTTGGAACGTCCCACGGCGAATCGATGTTGAAACCTGATTTTTCCACCGTGGGCATGATATATCCGACCCGCGGGCACTGGCATGTATAGCTGATGTGCTCTTGCGTGCGCTACCTCGCGATGCGCCCCTTGGCTACACTTGCCGCGTCCCGCAATCAGCACTCAGGGAGACGCGAAGCATGTCCGATCTGATCGTCGAAAGTAGCGACGGCATAGCCGTCGTCACGCTCAATCGGCCGTCCAAGCGCAATGCGTTCTCGCCGGAGATGATCGTCCGGCTTGCCGCTTTCTGGCGAGAGATTGCCCAGGACGATGCCGTGCGAGTCATCGTGCTGACGGGGGCGGGAACGCAGGCGTTTTCGTCCGGGGGAGACCTGGGTACGTTGATCCCGATCATGATGCGTACGCGAGATCCCGCCGATCCGTGGGAGGAGAAGCTCGCGGCCGATCGCAAGCAGCTGGGCGCCGCATTGCTGCGCGACGCCAGCTTCTTCAAGCCGGTCATCGCAGCGATCAACGGGCACGCCTATGCCGGCGGCAGCGAGTTGCTGATGAGCACCGATCTGCGGGTCATGTCGAGCGAAGCGACGATCGGCTTCACGGAGGTCCGACGAGGCCTGATCGCCCATGGCGGCGCGCTCGTCCGCGCCGCGCGCCAGGTCGCCTGGGTGCACGCGATGGAACTGCTGCTCACCGGCGAGCAGGTCAGCGCCCGGCGCGCACTGGAAATGGGGCTGGTCAATCGCGTCGTGGAACCGTCGGAGGTCATGTCGAGCGCGCTTGAGCTTGCCCGGCGCGTGAACCTGGGGGCCCCCGTCGCCCTCGAGAAGACCAAGGAGGCCATCGTGCTGTCGAGTGGCCGTCCCTTTGATGAGGCATTCGCGATAGAGACACGATGCACCAAGGAGAACGCGGCCACCGATGACGCCAGAGAAGGCCCCCGCGCATTCCTGGAGAAGCGACCCCCCGTTTTTCGGGGGCGGGCTCCCAGGCCTCCCAAGTAGATGCACATGAAATCACCCGAAACCGAAACGATGCCCGGCCTGCAACCGCTGACGGGCATTCGCGTGGTCGACTTTTCGTCGAACGTCGCGGGGCCCTACGCGACCATGATACTTGCCCAGTTGGGCGCCGACGTCGTCAAGGTTGAAGCGCCGAACGGTGACGATGCGCGGCAGTGGCCGCCGATCGTCGATGACATGAGCGTGGTCCACAGGACGATGAACGCCGGCAAGCGCGGCATGGCGGTAGACCTGCGAGCCGGCCACGGAATCGAAATCGCATCGGCGCTGATGACGCGAGCCCACGTGGTCGTACAGAGCATGCGGCCCGGTGTCGCGGACCGGCTCGGCATCGGCCAGGACAATGCGCGCCGACTGAATCCCGACGTCCTCTACTACGATATCAACGCGTTCGGCGACGGTCCCGTGGGGCGCCGCATGCCCGGCTACGACCCGCTCGTGCAGGCGTTCTCCGGCATCATGCTGATGACCGGCCATGAAGACGCGCCGTCGACCCGTTGCGCACCCTCGATCATCGATCTCGGCACGGGTCAATGGGTTGCCATGGGCGTTCTTGCCGCGCTGCTGTCGCGCCAGCGCGGCCAGGACGTCAGTGCGATGCAGACCGCCTTGGTCGACACCGGTTTCAGCATCGTCAACTACCAGGCCACGGCGGCTCGAATCAGCGGTCGGCGGCCGCCTCGATCGGGTTCCGGAAACCCGATGGCGTCACCCTATGAATGCTACCGGGCGAAGGATGGCGAGCTTCTGATCGCCGCTCCCAACCAGCGCCTCTGGGAAGCCTTGATC
>JAFAED010000367.1 GCA_023424275.1 Pseudomonadota bacterium
GTGTCGCGCATGAAGCGGGTCCGTGGGCGATTGACGAATATCTCCAGTCGCCGCTCGACAGCCGTTTCGTGCAGTCGTTCAAGAGCGTCGCGGCGAGCTCGTCGTTCGAGCGCGCGATGATCTTCAACAAGCCGTACCGCTTCGAGGATATGGGGCGGTTGTTCCTGCAACGGCTGGTCGCGCACGCCGGCGGCCGGCTCGATACGCGGCCGCAGCGAGTGATTGTCGGCCGCCCGGTCGAATATGCCGGCGCACGGCCCGACGCGGCGCTGGCGCGCCAGCGTTACGACCTGATGCTCGCGGCGTTCGGGACCGAGATATATTATGTGCACGAACCGCTCGGCGCCGCGCACAGCTATGCCTCGCGGCTGACCGAGCCCGCGACGATCCTCGTCGCCGACTTCGGCGGCGGCACCACCGACTTTTCGATCGTCCGCGTCGCGGAACCGGGCAGCGCGCGCCGCTGCGTCCCGCTCGCATCGTCGGGGATCGGCATTGCGGGCGACCGCTTCGATTACCGTATCGTCGACAGGCTGGTGCTGCCGCTGCTCGGCAAGGGCGGCAATTACCGCTCGTTCGACAAGCTGCTCGAAATCCCGGGCGGCTATTTCGCCGATTTTGCCGACTGGTCGCGCCTCGCGCTGATGCGCAATCGCCGGACGCTCGACGAACTGCGGCGGCTGCAGCGCGACGCGGTCGACCCCGAGCCGATCGGCCGCATGATCGCGCTGATCGAGCATGAACAGGGCTTTCCGCTCTATGATGCGGTGGGCCGACTCAAGCGCGCCTTGTCGGGCGCCGAACATGCCGAGTTCCGCTTCGCGAGCGACGGCGTCGACATCCGGGCCGAGGTGCGCCGCGCCGATTTCGAAGTCTGGATCGCCGACGACCTCCGCCGCATCGAGGCCGCGATGGATGCGGCGCTGGTGCGGGCGGGCGTTGGGCCGGAGGCAATCGACCGCGTGTTCCTGACCGGCGGTTCGTCATTGATCCCCGCGATCCGTGCGTTGTTCGACCGCCGCTTTGGCGCGGACCGGATTGCGACGGGCGGCGAACTCACCTCGATCGCGCACGGCCTTGCGCTGATCGGCGAAGAGTCCGATCCAGCCGAATGGGCCGCATGATGACGGCCGGGAGTGATGCGATGACGGGCGACAGCAATTGAAAATGCGCGAACTGATCGACACGGCGGAGGTGCCGGGCGGCGACCCGCTGCGCCTGTTCCGCCGCGGCGACGATTATATCATCGCGGTCGGCAGCAACGAGTTGATGAACAGCCGGATGAGCGGCTCCGAAGAGGCGCTCGCGGTGATGACGTGCGATCGGCTGGCGGGCCGGAAGGCGGCGCATCTGCTGATCGGCGGTTACGGCATGGGGTTTACCCTGCGCGCGGCGCTGGCTGCGCTTGGGCCTGACGGGAAGGTCACCGTCGCCGAACTGGTGCCCGGCATCATCGACTGGGCGCGCGGGCCGATGGCCGACCTGGCGGCGGGCTGCCTCGACGATCCGCGCGTCGAACTGGTCATGGGCGACGTCGCCGCGGCGATCGCCGATGGTCGCGGCCGATATGACGCAATCCTGCTCGACGTCGACAATGGTCCCGATGCCCTGACGCGCGAGGCCAACGACCGCATCTATTCGCCCGCCGGCCTTGCGGTCGCGAAAGCGGCGCTGACGCGCGGCGGGATATTGGCGATCTGGTCGGCGGCGCCCGATGCGCGCTTTGCGCGGCGGCTGGCGGCAGCAGGATTCCGCGTCGACGAAGTCGGGGTTCGCGCGCGGAGCAACGGCAAGGGAGCACGGCATACCATCTGGTTCGCGACGGCGGGATAGAGGGGAAGCGGCCGGTTTCAGACCGGGAGCTGACCTTATCCTGCATCGTCACCTCGGACTTGATCCGGGGTCCCGCTTGAGATCGAAGGCAATCAGCGCGTCAAAAAGCGGGATCCCGGATCAAGTCCGGGATGACGAAGGGAATTGAATTAGCGTCCGCTCACCACCCTGAAAGCATCAGAGGATTTCGTGCACCCGGTCCTGGGGGCGGCAGAGGCGGACGCCCTTGTCGGTTTCGACGAACGGCCGTTCGACATAGGCAGGATTTGCCGCCATCGCGGCGATGATGTCATCCTCGCCGGCGTCCTTGAGGCCGCGTTCCTCGGCGTCGGTGCCGCGCAGGCGCAGCGCGTCGCGCGCGGAGAGGCCGGCGTCGGCGAACAGCTGGCGCAGCTTGTCGGCGCTGTACGGATGTTTGAGATATTCGACGACGGTCAGCGAGACACCGGGCGTTTCCTGAAGGATTGCCAGCGTCTTGCGCGAGGTGCCGCATGCGGGGTTGTGCCAGATGGTCGCGTTCATGGCGCGAACTCCTAACGCAGCCTTACAGCAGCGTAAACTCGCTATTCATGGCATATATGGCACATCTTCCCGCATGAAGGGGAACCACCTGCTTGCCTTTCGCGGCCAAAATACGACTTATGCAAAGTCGAAGGACCGTCAAAGGGCGGCGTATGCGGGGTTGTTGCTCAAGTGAATAAATTGATCGATCGTCGGGCCATGTTGGCCGGACTTGCCGGGGCAGGGGCGATGGCCGCCGTTCCGGCGCGCGCACAGCTACCTGACTGGATTCAACAGCCGGCGGCGCCGCTGCCGCCGCCCGTCGATTATGTCGCGGTGGCAAAGAAGCAGCTCGCGATGCAGGGACGCAATATCCCCCAATCGGACCGCGTCGGCGTCGTCGATTTCGGCCTGCCGTCGTCGCGGCCGCGCTTTGCGCTGGTCGATCTGGTCGCGGGCAAGGTCGACATGTTCCCGGTGACGCACGGGCGCGGGTCGGACCCGCAGCATGACGGCTGGCTCAAAAGCTTTTCGAACCGCGTCGGCAGCCTCGCGGCGTCGCGCGGCGCCTATCGCACCAGCGACTATTATTGGGGCGCGAACGGATCGTCGATGCGTCTCGCCGGGCTGGAGCCCGACAATTATTCGGCCGACGCGCGCGCGATCGTCGTGCACGGCGCCTGGTATGCCGAGCCGGCGCTGATCGCGACGCAAGGCAAGCTTGGCCGCAGCGAAGGCTGCTTCGTGTTCGGCGAAGAATTGCTGCCGATGATCCTCTACAAGCTCGGGCCGGGGCGCCTGCTGTTCGCCGATCGGCTGAGCGAACCGCCGCCGATGCCCAAGCCGTTTGAACTGCCTCCCGCCGATCCGCTGCCCGGCACGGAAAACCTGCGCCGGGCGAGCACGTTTAACGGGGTGTTGCCGAAGACCGCGGATTAAGCGGTCGAAGCCGGCTTTGGGGTGGTGTGCTGCCGTTCGCGGCTCTGATGTGAACCCCGGCTTTCGCCGGGGTTCACAACTCTATTGGCTGCTCCTCTTCCTCCGTCATCCCGGACTTGATCCGGGATCCCGCTTTTTGACGCGCTGATTGCCTTCGAGCTCAAGCGGGACCCCGGATCAGGTCCGGGGTGACGATAAAAGAGACGGCAGCAATCGGTCGAAACCGGATGCCGCTCAATAAATCCCCGAGGTCCCCGGCGTCGTAACCCGCGCCGTCGTCTGCACCGTCGGCACGACGGCGGGCGGGGTCGGCGCGATGATCGTCGCGGTGGGGCGGCCGGGCTTGGCGAAGCTCGCGACCACGGGCGCGTCGCGCCCGTAGATGTCGGCAAGTTTCTTCACGCCGCCCTTGCCGTCGGGAATGACCGTCCAATAGGCGACATAGACGGGAAAGGGATTGTCGAAGCCGAAGCGCGTCGTCTTGCCGCTCGCGATCGCTTCGCCGAATTCCTCGGGGCTCTTGCCCGCGAACATCACCGCCATCAGGCCTGAAAAGTGCAGCGCGCGCTCGGTGCGGATACAGCCGTGGCTGAACGCGCGCGCGGCGGCGCCGAACGCGCCCTTCGACGGGGTGTCGTGGAGGTAGATGGCGTGCGGGTTCAGCATCTCCATCTTCATCACGCCCAGCGCATTGTTGGCGCCCGGCTGCTGCACGACCGACAGCGTCTTGCCGCTGCCCGTCCAGGTGTAGCCCTGCGCGCGGGCCGAGGCGGGGTTGCGTGCGATCGTCGCGCCGATGCCTTCGTTGATGATGCTGCGCGGCAGCGTCCAGGTCGGGTTGACAATGACGCCGGTCGCCATCGGGTTGAGCTGCGGCGTCGGGGTCGAATTCTTGCCGACGACGGCCTTGTGCGTCGCGATGATCGTGCCGCCATGGACGACGCGCGTCAGATATTCGGGGACATTGCTGACGACATAGCGTTCGCCGAGCGCGCGCGGCATCCAGCGCCAGCGTTCCATGTTGACGCGGATCGCATTGGCGTCGGCGGGCGTCTTCGCCTTGGCGAGCGAGGCCTTGAGAACCGCGAAATCGGGGTGCACGGGATCGAGCGTCGCGAGCGTTTCGCTGACCGTTCCGGCGCCGAGCGCCCCGGCAAGGAGCGAGAGCAAGGGTTCGCTGTCGCCGTCGCTGTCGACCATGAACCATTGTTTGCGTGCCGCATTGGGCGTGCGGCCGTCGCGCAGGTGCGTCGCGAGCAGCAGGAAGGTGTCGGTCGCGACCTTGTCGAGCCGTGCCTGATCGTCGCTCATGATCGCCGCGGCGAGCGCGTCGGGATTATAATCCTTCGCGAACAGGCCTTCGGCGCCGATGCCCTCGACCGACACGAGCAGCGCCTCGGCATTCTGCTTCGACCAGTTCGGCAGATTGGCCTCGGCCGCGGTTTCGACGACGGGCGCGTCGTCCTTCACCTTGTCGGGCTGGAGGACGACCGAATCCTCCTTGACCCCTTGCTGCGCGTGGGCAGGGGCTGCGAGCAGGCTCAAGGGGAGGAGGATTGTCGCTGCGGGACGTACGGAAAATAGGGAGTTTTTGACCATGACGAAGGCCATAGCCAAAAACTATCCACAGTTAAAGTGAGCTGCCGCACACTCCGTCGCAAGAACGGGTGTCAGGCCTTGGCCTCTTCATCCTGCCGAGCGAGCCATTCCTCGATCCACTTGATCGTATAGTCGCCGTGAATGACGTCGGGATCGGCGAGCAACGCCTGATGGAGCGGGATGTTCGTCTTCACGCCGCCGATCACCATTTCCTCGAGCGCGCGGCGCATCCGCATCATGCAACTTTCGCGGCTGCGGCCATAGACGATCAGCTTGCCGATCATGCTGTCATAATAGGGCGGGATCGAATAGCCCGCGTAGAGCCCGCTATCGACGCGGACGTGCATGCCGCCCGCCGCGTGATAGCTCGTCACCTTGCCCGGCGAGGGCAGGAAGGTGCGCGGATCCTCGGCATTGATGCGGCATTCCATCGAGTGACCGCGGAATTCGAGGTCTTCCTGTTTGACCGACAGCCCCGCGCCGCCGGCGATGCGGATCTGTTCGCGGACGAGGTCGAAGCCGGTGATCATCTCGGTCACCGGATGCTCGACCTGGATACGCGTATTCATCTCGATGAAGAAGAATTCGCCATTTTCCCACAGGAACTCGATCGTGCCGGCGCCGCGATAACCCATTTCGGCCATCGCGTCGGCGCAGATCTTGCCCATGCGTGCGCGCTCTTCGGCCGAGATGATCGGCGAGGGGGCTTCTTCGAGCACTTTCTGGTGACGGCGTTGGAGCGAACAGTCGCGCTCGCCCAAATGGATGGCATTGCCCTTGCCGTCGCCGAACACCTGGAATTCGATGTGG
Organism: Pseudomonadota bacterium; assembly: GCA_023424275.1. GTDB lineage: Bacteria > Pseudomonadota > Alphaproteobacteria > Sphingomonadales > Sphingomonadaceae > Sphingopyxis. Next base: position 5,683 of record JAFAED010000367.1, read on the forward strand.
CGCGGGTTGCCGAGATATTTTTCCATGTAAACGGTCGGATCGCCAAAAGCGGCGGCCGCTTCGGACGAAGCCTGACCCATCAGGCTTTCGAGGCTGTCCTCGTCCGGAACGACCTTCATGCCCCTGCCGCCGCCGCCCGAGGCGGCCTTGATCAGCACGGGGTAGCCGATTTCCTGCGCGAGCTTCTTGGTTTCCTCGCTGAACGTCACGGCACCCGGCGATCCCGGAACGACCGGCAGGCCCAGCTTGACCGCGGTCCGCTTGGCCTCGACCTTGTCGCCCATGGTGCGGATATGCTCGGGCTTCGGTCCGACGAAGATCATGTCATGCGCTTCGATGATCTCGGCGAAACGCTCATTCTCCGACAGGAAGCCATAGCCCGGGTGGATCGCGTAGGCGCCGGTGATTTCGGCGGCCGAGATGATCGCGGGAATGTTGAGATAGCTGTCC
>JAFAED010000003.1 GCA_023424275.1 Pseudomonadota bacterium
TGGTAGCGATGCGCGAAGCGCTCGCCCACGGGCGCACGACCGCCACCGCGCTGGTCGAGCAGGCCATCGAGCGCGCCGAGGCGGTCAATCCGCAGCTCAATTTCATCGCCTGGCGCAATTACGACCGCGCGCGCGGACAGGCAGCGGCGCCGCGCCCGGGGCCGCTGGCGGGCATCCCGACGCTGATCAAGGACATGCTGCCCGAAAAGGGGCTGCCCGCCGCCTTCGGGTCCGCCGCGCTCAGCGATTTCATCGCGCCGGTCGATGCGCCCTATGCGCAGGCGATCGGCAAGGCGGGGCCGATCTCGATCGCGCGGTCGTCGATGCCCGAACTCGGGCTCAATGCGGTGACCGAATCGCCGCTGATCGGCCCGACGCGCAACCCGTGGAGCCTCGACCACACCCCCGGCGGTTCGTCGGGCGGCGGCGCGGCGGCGGTTGCGGCGGGGGTGGTGCCGGTCGCGCACGCAAGCGACGGGCTGGGCTCGATCCGCCATGGCGCGGCACCATGCGGGCTCGTCGGGCTCAAGCCCTCGCGGGGGCGCAACGCGGGCGAGGAAGCTTTCCGTGCGATGACGGACCTGACCGTGAACGGCTGCGTCAGCCGCACGGTTCGCGACACCGCGACGTGGCTGGCGGCGACTCAGACGCACGACCCCGCCTGTCTGCCGCCGATCGATCCGGCCTGCGGGCCGGTAGAACATCGGCTGCGTATCCACGCCTATAGCGGCGTGATGCGCACAGGCGGCGCCCCCGACGCCAGCGTCGCGCGCGTATTCGAAGAGGCGATCGCCTTGCTGGGCAGGCTGGGGCATGATGTCTCGGATGCCGCATTGCCCTTCGACGGCCCGGTCGCGGTGGAATTGCTAGGCGACATCACCGAGGGCATGTTCGCGCGCCGCCTGGGCATGTTGTCGCAGCAGATCGGCATTGCCGTGCACGCCGAGGACCTTGAGCATCGCTCGGCGACGCTGATCGCCGCAGGCGAGGCAATGAGCGACGCGCATTACACGGCCGCCTGGACAGCGATGGAGGACGTCGCCGCCGCCTATCTCGCGCGGCTGGAAACGATCGATATCTGGATGACTCCGACGCTGAGCCACGAAATCCCTCGCATCGGCGTGTTTGGCCCCGATGTCGCGTGGAGCGACCAGCGCGACGCATTGATCGACTATGCCGGTTATTGCTGGATCGATAATTTTGCGGGCACCCCCGCGATCAGCCTGCCGATCGGCTTCAGCGATACCGGGCTTCCCGTCGGCATCCAATTTGCGACGCGGGTCGGTGGAGAAGCTTTGCTTCTGTCACTGGCATATCAGCTTGAGGCGGAGCTTGCGTGGAAATCTCGGACCCCTCCGATCTGGGTCGGAGCCCTTCCCGGGAATTTATGACGGTGCCGGCCTTAGGGCAGGGCCGCCAAAAGCCGCCCGGCCGCTACCGGCCATAGCACGCCTCAGATTGGATGCGCATCGGCCTCACGGCATCTTGGGCAGGTCCCAACGACCTCGGCAATCACATGTTTGGCCTCAAAGCCCGCCGCTATGCAGATCCGTTCAATGTCCATATCGATTGCAATCTCGAGCGCATCGGTGCGGCCGCAACGGCGGCACAGCATCAGCGGACCGGGCGGGCCGGGCGCTTCCACAAAAGCATTGAGCGTCTCGACGCGGCGGACGCGCGAACCGAGCCTTTCCAGCACGCGATAGACCTGGTTGGGCGCCATGGGCGCACCGAGCGCTCGCGCCTGCCGGGCGATGACATAGGCGCCCAGCGGCGCCTGGCTGGCGCAAAGAATCGAAAGGACGACGGCTTCCAGCAGTGTCGACGTGCGCTTCCGGTCGTTGCCAGGCGCATCGGCGCCGCTCGCCCCGTCCTTAGGCGACCGACGCCTCCGATCATCCGACAATCGCCTGGCGCATACGCCAATTGACGACATGGCCTCCAATAAGCAGCGCGCTCCCCGCGGTCGTTGTCATGGTCGCTGCGCTCTCGCTCCACTGCGGAAGCAGCGCGGCGACGATGCATACGACGCCCGCCGACCCGAGCAGTGCCGGTGTGGGCGCCCGATGGCGGCGATAGCCAAGAAAGAAAGCGAGCGCCGCCGCAGGCACGACGAGCGCTGCCGCCGCGATATGAAAAGCCTCCGACGCGACGAAGGCGTCGGCAAGGGTAGGCAGGGCGAGGAGAAGAAGCGGCAGCGCAAGGCAGTGGGCAAGGCAAAGGAGCGAGGCTGAAACAGCCGTTCCTTCCACGAAGTCCGTGGTTGTCTGGCGCCGGGGAGGGCGCGCGGGGAGAGCACACATGAAGAAAAATCCCTGCCGGGGTTGTGATATGAGATAACGTATCATATACGGCCGGCGTCCAGATAGGAAAGGGGTTTTTGTGAAATTTCGAGTTCTTCTGCTGTCGGCTGCGGTTCCGGCAGTCGTTCCGCATATCGCCTTTGCCGCTGAAGCGGTTCCGGTCGGAAAATCGGCAACTACGCCGCCCGCGGGCTTCCTTCAGGCGGGCAGCACCGCCGATCCCGAGATTGTTGTATCGGCCAATGTGCTCGGCCTACGCGCCGACGAAACCGCGACGCCAGTGATCACGCTTTCCGGCGAGGAACTGGTCCATCGTCGGCAGGCGACGCTAGGCGACACGCTTGCCGGGCAGCCCGGCATCAATTTTGACAACTTCGGCGGCGGAGCGAGCCGACCGGTCATTCGCGGTCAGACCGCACCGCGCGTCCAGGCGCTGTCCGACGGCGCGAGCGTCCACGACGCGTCGGCGATCTCGCCCGACCATGCGGTGACGACCG
>JAFAED010000017.1 GCA_023424275.1 Pseudomonadota bacterium
TCGAGAATTTCGGCGCCGCGCTGCGGATCATCGACGATGTCTGGACGCTGTCGAGCGCGAACCGCGTGCTCGGCGGCACCGAGGATGCGCTGACCCGGCTGCCCGACGTCGGGATCGAGGCGATCACCAAGCGCGCGGCCACGGGACGCGATCTGCTCGACCGCATCGCGCTCATCGACGCCGATGCGCTGCCGCATGACCTGCCGCTCACGCTCGAAATCGCGCGGCGGACGGCCGAACGCTGGTCGCGCGAGGCCGACTGGTACTGGCTCGTTTTCGACCCGCTTGGCGCGGGTTTCTTCGCGATGTTCGCCCCCACTGCCTATTGCGCGGGCTTTTTCCTGAACTCGTTCCGCGCGCCGCTTCAAGCCTATAAATTCGACACGCCGGCCGACGGCGATCGTTATGTCGCGCTGGTCCGCGACTATGGCCGGATCGTCCGCCAGATGTTCGACCGCACCGTGGGTCAGGCCGAGCGCGGCATCTATATGCCGCGCGTCCAGCTCGAACAGGCGGCGCCGCTGCTGAACAGCTTCCGCTCGGGCGCGACCGCGATGCTCGTCCCCGACGCGTCCCGGCTGGGCGCGGTCGATGCCGAGCCCCTGCTCGCACAGATCGAGCGCGCAATTGCCGCGGATGTGACGCCCGCCTTCGATGCCTTTATCGCCTATCTGGAACGCGACGACTATGCGGCAAAAGCGCCCGAAAGCGTTGGCCTGTCGCAATATCCGGGCGGCGCCGAGATTTATGCGGCGCTCGTCCCGCTGCACACGACGCTCGACCTGTCGCCCGAACAGGTTCACGCGATCGGGCTGGAGCGCATGGCGAACATCGAAGCGCAGATGCAGGCCTTGCTCGACGAGGCAGGCTTCGAGGGAAGCGCGGTCGAATATCTCGACCAGCTCAAGAGTGACCCCAAATGGCGCGCATCGGGTGACGAAGCGATCAGTGCGGTGTTCGAGCGCTATATCGACCGGATCGCGCCGCATATCGACGCCACGTTCAACTTCAAACCGAAGGCGGGACACGGCGTTGGACCGCTGGCCGAGGGCCTGACCGCGTCGATGACCTTCGGCTATTACAGTCCGCCGACCCCTACGGACGAACTCGGCCGCTACAACTTCAATTCGCCGAACCTGTCGCAGGGGCCGCTCAATCACATCGGCGCGCTCAATTATCACGAACTGGTCCCGGGGCATCATTTCCACCTCGCGACGCAGGACGAGAATGAGACGCTCCACCCGCTGCGCCGCAAGGCCTTTATCAATGCCTTCAACGAGGGGTGGGCCGAATATGCCGCGACGCTCGCGGGCGAAATGGGCATGTATCCCGAGCCCGAGGAGCGCTTCGGGCGGCTGATGATGGACGCCTTCCTGACGTGCCGGCTCGTCGTCGACACGGGGATGAACGCGTTCGGCTGGCCGCTCGAAAAGGCGCGCGACTATATGCGCGAAAAGGCGTTCATGCCCGAAACCGAGATCCGGTCGGAAACCGTCCGCTACTCCTGCGGCATCCCCGGACAGGCCCTGGCCTACAAGCTCGGCGACACCGTCATCCACGACGCGCGCGAAAAGATGCGTGCGGCGCTCGGCAACCGCTTCGACATTCGCGATTTCCACGACGCGGTGCTGAAGCCCGGCGCGTTACCGCTGCCCTTGGTGGAGCAGCAGGTCGAGGCACAAACGGCACGCATCGCGGCGAGTTGACCTTCACAAAGCGACGCAATCGCATGGCAAATTTTGTGCACCGCTGAATCGCGCCAATCGGCACGGAAATTGCACATTTTTGTTAAAAAAACGCGGTTGCAATCGTCCAAATGTTCGTAGACAGTACTGCATGAAATAGCGACTCAAGTCGCAGGGGAACGAGTCAATCTTCAGGGAGATTCACGATGCAACGGAAATGGGCCATTCTTACCTCGTGCGCTGCCGTGGCGCTCACGATGCCTCAGCTGGCGGCGGCACAGGAGGCAGCATCCGGCTCCGACATGGTCGACGGCAATGAGATTATCGTCACCGCCAGCAAGCGCGCCGAAAAGCTGCAGGACGTACCGGCCGCGATCACCGCGGTGACGGCGGAGAAGATCGACACGCTCGGTATCCGCGATTTCCGCGATTATGCGACGCTGGTCCCCGGCCTCAGCCAGCGCGACAATGGCGCACCCGGTGTCGGCTCGATCATCTTACGCGGCCTCAATTCGGGCCCGCAACAGGTCACCAACACGACCGCGGTCTACATCGACGAGACGCCTTTCTCCGCCAGCGGCTTTGTGTCCGCGGGCGGCCTGCTGACCCCCTCGCCCGAACTGGCCGAAGTCGAGCGGATCGAGGTTCTGAAAGGACCGCAGGGCACTCTCTATGGCGCGAGCAGCCTGGGCGGCCTGATCCGCATCGTGACCAAGAAGCCCGATGCCACGCGCTTCTCGGGCCTTGCTTCGGCCGAGGTGTCGACGACCGCGCACGGCGAGATGGGCTTCATGGTTCGCGGCTCGATCAACGCTCCGCTCGTCAAGGATCAGCTCGCGGTCACCGCAACGGGCTATTACCGTCGCGCCGGGGGCTTTGCCGACAATATCCGGACCGGGTCGGACGACGTCAACCGCGCCAATCTCTATGGCGGCCGCGTCGCGCTTCGCTACTCGCCAACGACTGATTTCACTTTCGATATCAGCGGTATCTACCAAAATATCGATAGCGGCGGCTATGCCGTCGAGACGCTCGTACCAGGCACCTTCCGGCCGGCCTTCGGGAACTATAAATATTCGAACTTCGACGATTTCGGGTCGGAGATCAAATATCGCATCGCCAACGCCAACGCCGAATATCGCGTCGGTATCGGCACCTTCACTGCATCGGGCAGCTATGCCCGCTACAAGACCCGCATAGAGACCGATGCGACCGCAACCTATATCCCCGTCGCGCGTGCCGTGCTCGGCCCGCTGTCGGAAACCCTGTTCGGCGCGCCGATCGACACGATTTTGCCCGCCAACTCCAACGCGCGCTTCTACGCCTCACCGAACATGGAAAAATGGACCGGCGAAGTCCGCTTCGCTTCGGACCGGCTGGGTCCGGTCGAGTTCATGGTCGGCGGCTTCTACACCGACGAAGACAATATCTACTACACCACGGTCTTTGCGCACGATGCTGCGGGTGCGCTTCGCACCGCGCCGTTCGATCAACTCGTCAAGGCGACGACAACGTCACGCTACAAGGAGATCGCGGGCTTCGGCAACCTGACCTTCTACATCACCGACACGCTCGACGTTCAGGGCGGCCTGCGCTACGCGCACAACAAGCAGGTGGCGGGAACCGGCGGCCCCGGCGGCATCACCTATTATCTGCCGCGCGTCCCGCGGACGTTTGATTTCAGCGACAATTCGATGAGCTATCTTGCGACGGTCCGCTGGCGCCCGACACGCAATTTCAGCGCTTTTGTCCGCGCGGCGAGCGGCTATCGCCCAGGCGGTCCGCAGACCAACCCCGCCCCGCCCCCGGGCGCGCAGACCTTTGTGCGCCCCGACACGGTGTGGAATTACGAAGCCGGCATCAAAGGCTCGGCACTCGACGGCGCGCTGTCATTCGATATTTCGGCTTTCCGCATCGACTGGAAGGACATCCAGATCAACTCGCTGTTCAACGGCATTGTCCTGCAGGGCAATGGCGCGAGCGCGAGGGTCGACGGGGTCGAAATGCAGTTGACCGCGCGCCCGTCGGACCTGCTGACGATCAGCGGGACGATGGGGCACACCAACGCCCGGCTCAAGTCGATCGACCCGGGGGCTTCGACTGCGACGGGCGCTCGCGCGGGTGACAAACTGCCGCTAACACCAGCGTGGACGACCTCGCTGATCGTCGACCACCGCCTACTTCTCGGCAGCACGGTCGAAGGAAATATCGGCGCAACGTTGCGTTTCCAGTCGGACATGCCGGCGACCTTCCCCGCGCTCGATCCCTCGCTACAGAACAAGCTTCCCGAAGTGACGACGCTCGATCTGCGCGCCAGCGTCACCTTCGATGAGCGCTTCACCGTGCAATTGCGCGCCGATAATTTGTTCGACAAGATCGGCTTCACGAATGTCGGTACCGATGGCGGCTTCGTCATCCGGCCGCGCACCGTAACGCTCGGCGCTTCGACGAAGTTCTGATTGTCCCGCGGGCGGAGGCTTTTTCAACCGCCGCCCGCGAACTTCCAAGCGAGGCATTGTCATGACCATTACCATTCTCGAAAATGCCCGCCTCTTCGACGGGGTCAACGCCGACTGTCCGACCGGCATGTCGGTCGCCGTCGAAAAGGGCGTGATCAAGGAGGTGTCGGACAAGGCGATCGCGGCATCGGACGCGCAGCGCATCGACCTCGGCGGACGCACGCTGATGCCGGGGCTGATCGATCTCCATATCCACGCCTATGCCTCCGACGTGAATTTCCAGCGCGTCGACGCGATGGGGCCGGCGCACCGCACCGCACATGCCGTCCGCATGCTCGGCCATGCGCTCGACTGCGGTTTTACCACCGTTCGCGACATCGGCGGCGGTGACTGGTCGCTGTGGCGATCGATCGAGGAAGGGCTGATCCGCGGCCCGCGTTTCCTTTATGCCGGGCGCATCGTGTCGATGACCGGCGGGCATGGCGACATGCGCCCGATGAGCGTCGACGGGCATCATGACCATGGCTTTTGCCAATGCGGACAGGCGAACAGCCTGACCGTGATCGCCGACGGGGTCGACGCCTGCCTGACAGCGGTGCGCGAAGAGTTTCGCCGCGGCGCGCATACGATCAAGATCATGGGTTCGGGCGGCGTCGCCTCGCCCACCGACCCCATATGGATGAACCAATATCGCGAAGATGAAGTGCGCGCGATCGTGGGCGAATGCGTCGAACGGCGCAGCTATGCCTCGGCGCATTGCCATCCCGACAGTGCGATCCGGCGCTGCGTCGAATTCGGCGTGCGCTGCATCGAGCATGGCACGCTGATCAGCGACGAGACGGCGGAGTTCGTCGCCGAGCGCGGCGCTTATATCGTGCCGACTATGGCGATCATCTTCGCGCTGCGCGAGCTCGGGCCGTCGATGGGCTTTCCGCCCGAGAGCCAGGAAAAGCTCGACTTCGTTTTCGACCAGGCGCTTTCGGGAATGGACCGGATGCGCGGTGCCGGGGTCAAGATCGGCTTCGGCACCGACCTGCTCGGCACCACCTATACGCGCCAATGCACCGAGTTCGACATCCGCAGCGAGGTGTTCACCCCAATCGAGATCCTGCGGCAGGCGACCTCGATCGCTGCCGAGGTTTTGCAGATGGACGGCAAACTCGGCTGCGTCGCCGCCGACGCCCACGCGGACCTGATCGTCGTGGATGGCGATCCGCTGCAGGACATCGGCCTTCTCGCCCGCAATGGGGAAGCGCTGCCGCTGATCATGCGCGGCGGCGAGATCGTCAAGAACGCGCTGAACTGACATCCCGGCCGGGTAGGCGCCATCGCCCTGCCCGGCCTTTCTGGCTCAAGCCGTTCCCGCGCGTTTCAGGCCGTCCGGCAGCGAGCGGATCGCCGCCCAGAAATGCAGCGCGGCCCAGATGCCCGCCAGTCCCGAAATCGCGAGCGCGATGCTGAGCGACTGCGACGGATCGGCGATCCGCGTTGCGATCAGGTCGGATGCAAGCCCGATCAGCTGCGGCGCGAGCGCCAGATTGGCGATGTTCGCGGTGAAGAGCAGGACCGCGACGGTCACGCCGCGCATGTCAGGCCGCACAAGATTCTGGAGCAGCGCCAGCGTCGGGCCGACATAGACATTGGCGAAGGGAATGAAGAGCCAGAGCAGCAGCAGCGAGGTCTTGCTGTCACCAACAAGATGCGCAAGCACGCCGGGAATGGTGATCAGCAATGTCACTGTCGCGAGGAAATGGCACTGCCATTTGGGTGCCATGCGCGCGAGCTTGAAGGTGATCAGCGTCGCGGCCACGAGCGCCGCACCGCCGCCGAGGCCGCTCATCATCCCGACCTCGAACCCCGCGTCGCCGACGCTGAAGCCGTGCGAGCGCGCAAGGAACGCCGGGGTCCACCAGATGAGCCCCATGCCCGAGAAGGTCGCGATCGTCGCGCCGGCGAGGACATGGATCAGCGCGCGCTGCGACCGGATGAAACGCAGCGCTTCGCCTATGCTCGGCACATCGTCCTTGAGCGCGGCGACGTCGCTGGCCCCGCGGCGTGGCTCGCGCACCGTAAGCATCAACAGCAGGACCGGGATACTCGCGAAGGCGAACACGATCAGTCCGTGGCGCCAGCCGAATTTCTCGGCGAGCATGCCGCCGCCGATACCGCCGATCGCCGAGCCGAGCGCGATGCCGAGCGTGAAGATCGACATCGCGACGATCCGCTGCGACGGCTTGAAATAGTCGGCGAGGATCGAGTGCGATGGCGGCGTGCCCCCCGCCTCGCCCACTCCGACGCCGATGCGGGCGAGGAGCAATTGCCAGAAATTCTGCGCCATCCCGCAAAAGGCGGTGAAGAGCGACCAGATCGCCAGCGCCCACATGATCATGTTGCGGCGGTTGACGCGGTCCGCCAGCGCGCCGAGCGGCAGTCCTGCCGCCGTATAGAAGATCGCGAGCGCAACCCCGGTCAGGAAGCCGACCGACGCGTCGCTGAGCTGGAACTCGGCCTTGATCGGTTCGATCAGCGTCGAGAGGACAAAGCGGTCGGCGATATTCATCGCATAGACGAGCGTGATGACCGCGAGCGCCCACCAGGCCCGCCGGTCGCGATGGCCGGTTTCGGGTGTGTCGTCGTGGTGCTGCATCATGCGCGGTTCGCCTCCCGTTCGTGCGGGCGTTCCGACGCCCTGCGGGATCCATTTTAATACACTATCGTATGTTTGCAAGATAGAGTTGCCCGCCCTCCGATTTCTGCAGACAACAGCGGATACGCCGCCGCACTTCACAATTCTACCCAGCCACGCAGATAGATGATATCACCCGGGAATATCGGCTATCCGTCGTCGCTTTCCTCGGATAATCGATCAGGGAAATCTCCGGTTGCAACGCCGATCATTTTATAAGACACATATGTATAAATATCGAGTCACGGCACCGGAGGCGGCGCCACCGAACGGGTGAGGGATAAGCATGAACATCGACCGACGTACCGCAATGACCGCATTGGCGGCCACGACCGCGCTGGCAACCACCTCTGCCCTCGGCGGTATCGCTTCCCGGGCTATGGCCGCAACGAAAGGACGCATCGACTTGTCACCGAAGAACTGGCCCGCGGGCGAATATGCCCGCTTCATGGCGGCGCAGGGCGTCGACCGCACGACTGCGGGATCGGCAAAAGGCAAGAAGGGCGCGGTCACCGTCGCCTATGGCGCGCTTGCCGCGCGCGCGGGGCTCGAGGCGCTCAAGCAGGGCGGCAATGCGATCGACGCGGCGATGACGACCGCGCTCGCCCAGGTCGCGCTGACGATGGGCGCACCGATCAGCTATTTCGGCATCATGTCGCTCGTCTATTATGACGCGAAGACCGGCAAGACGCACACGATGAACGCCGAGTGGAATACGGTCGCGGGCGAGACCGAGCCGCTCACCATCCCCGGCGCGATCGACTTTTCGAGCACCGAGGCGTTGCAGGGCAAGGGCGAGCCGAGCGGGCGTACCGCGCTCGTCGGCGGCTTCATGAAGGGCGTCGAGGCCGCGCACAAGCGCTTCGGCAAGCTGCCCTTCGCCAGCCTGTTCGACCCTGCGATCCACATCGCCGAAGAGGGCATGCCGGTAAGCGAGATGCTCGACGGCATCTTCAAATTCCGCGACCGCGACATCCGCCGCCTGCCCGAGACCAAGGCGACGCTCGTGAAGCCCGACGGCAGCGCGTACAAGACGGGCGACATCTTCAAACAGCCGAAGCTCGCTGCAACGCTCCGCGCGGTCGCTGCGCAGGGTGCCAGCTATATGTATGGCGGTGCATGGGGCGAGAAGCTGGTCGCCGCGGTGCAGGCCGACGGCGGCAAGATGACGATCGACGACCTCAGGAATTACCAGGTGATCTGGGCCGATCCGCTCGTCGCCGAACTTCGCCGCGGCTATTCGATCCAGACCAACCCGGCGCCGAATTTCGGCGGCTTCTCGATCATCGAGGCACAGAATCTCGCCGACGCCGCGGGGCTATGCGGCGGCGAGCATTGGACCAAATCGTCCGAACAATTGAAAAAGGCACTCGAAATCACCCAGCTCTTCGGCATTTCGATGTTCCCGAAAGAAGCGCAGGCAGCAATCTATCCCGGCATCGATTTCAGCGAGGCTTCGCGGGTCTCCAAGGACCATGCCGCGGCGCTGTGGAAACAGATCGAAGGCGGCAAGACCTTCACCAAGTGGAAGCGCACGACGCCGATGCATTCGGACGACGTCGTTGCGGTCGATGCCGAGGGCAATATGGCCGCGATCACCCATTCGATCAATTGCGTGAAC
>JAFAED010000166.1 GCA_023424275.1 Pseudomonadota bacterium
GAGCCGCGCCATCACCTTGATGCGGCTGACGACGACGGGCGCAACATGCGGCGGCATGCGGAGATGTTCGCGCAGCACGCCGTCAGCGCGCATGCGGACGACAAGCCCGCTTTCATAGGGTTCGATATGGATGTCGCTCACGCCCTGGCGCACCGCTTCGGCGATAATCGCGTTGATCAGGCGGATTGCGGGGGCATCGTCGGCGCTGTCGAGCAGATCCTCGGCGCTGGGAATGCCGAGGTCGAGGTCGCTGCCGTCGAGCGACCCCGCCATCGCCGCCGCCGAGCTGTCAACGGCATAATGGTCGGACAGGAGGCGGTCGAAATCGGCGGCGTTCGCGGTCGCCACGCGCAGCGGCTGCGCCAGATAGCGCTTCACTTCGATCAGCACGGCCGGATCGCTGCCTTCGCGCAGCGTGGCAAGCCAGACGCCATCCTCGCCGGGCGCGATGACCACGCCGTGCGTACGCGCAAAGCCGTAAGGAATATCGACCGGCGCCGGGGGCGGCGCGGCCGGTTCGATGTCGCTCACGGATATTCTCCGGTGGGAGGCGCGGGCGCTTGCGAAACCGACGGCGGAATGTCGGTCGGGGTGATATTGCCCCCCTCACCGCGCAATTCAGGCAGGTTGACCGGGCCGACGGTGACATCGGCGGCGCTCGGCTCGCTGGGCGCCGGCGGCACCGTTCCCAGATAGTCGCGGACCAGCGTGTCGATCGCGGGTTCCTCGCCGGGGTTCCGTTGCAACTGGAAGTCGCGGATATAGCCATAGCGGCGCGCGGTCAGCGCGGCATTATCCTCGCGGCTCTTCAGGATGGTCGGGCGGATGAAGACCATCAAATTGGTTTTCGACCGCGTCCGGCTGCGCGATTTGAACAGCTCGCCGATCAGCGGGATATCGCTCAAAAGCGGGATGCGTTCGATTGTCTTGCGCTCGTCATCGTTGAGCAGCCCGCCGATCGCGAGGATTTCGCCGTCGTCGACCGTGAGCACGGTTTCGAACGAGCGTTTGTTGAGGATGAGGTCGCTGTTGCGCGACGACACGGGGCCCGCAACGCTCGACACTTCCTGCCGCAGGAACAGCTTGACCTCGCCCGCGCCATTGACCTGCGGCGTGACGTCGAGCTTGATGCCGACCTCTTCGCGCTGGACCGTGCGAAAAGCATTGTCGAAATTGTCGCTCAGCGCCTCGCCCGTCGTGATTGGCACTTCCTGTCCAACGAGGAATTTGGCCGCCTGATTGTCGAGCGTGACGATATGCGGGGTCGCGAGCAGGTTCGACGTCGTGTCGGATTTCACCGCGTTAATAATCGCGCCGAACACCGTGTTCTTGCCGATATCGCCTGCAAAGCCCGCGAAGCCGCCGGTCGCGGTCAGCAGCGACGCCGCCGCCGCTTCCTGCAGGCTGTTGCCGAGCGAACTGTTCGTCTGGGTGACCGTCGTGTTGCCGTTCACCGTCGTCGTCTGCTGCGAGAGCTGGTTCGCCGCATAGGCGCCGCCGAGCGTCAGGATGTTGGGCTGTGCATTGCTATAGCTTGTCGCGACGAACGGAATATTCTTGCCGCCGAGCAGGAATTGGACGCCCAGCCTTTTGGCCGCGTCGTCGCCGATTTCGACCACGATCGCCTCGACGAGCACCTGTTGCCGGCGGCTGTCGAGTTGGCGGATCAGCTCGCCCAGCATGCGCTGCACTTCGCTGTTGGCGGCAACGATGATCGCATTCGCGCCCTCATAGCGCGTGACGATCGCGGGGCCGCGCGTCGAAATACTGCCCGTGCCGCCGGCGCCGGTCGATGCCGGAGCGCTTGCGGCGGGGGCCGGAGCCGCCGCGCCGCTGCCACCCGAAGAGGAGGAGGAAGATGACGACGGTGGCGGCAAGCCCGCCTTTTGCGCCGGATCGCTGCCGCCGCCGATCAATTGCTGGATCGTCGGCAACAGCGTTTCGGCATTGGCATGTTCGAGCCAATAGACGCGCAATTCGGTCCCGCCGGCAGCCTTCTGGTCGAGGTCGTTCGCCATCGAAACGAAGCGCGCAACGAGCGCCTGATCGCCGCGCAGCGCAATGGCGTTGCTGCTGTCGATCGGCACGATCGCGACCGGCGCCTGCGCGCCCTCGCCTGCTGCGGGAACGAGCGCCTGCAATGCGGCGGCGATCTCGCGCGCGCCGGCATTTTTCAGCGTGACGATCTGGCTGGTCGACGTATCGCGGTCGATGCTCGACGCAAGCGCACGGATCCGGCGGATATTGTCGGCGAAGTCCGCGACGACGAGGCTGTTGGCATTGCGGTTCGCGGTGAGCGATCCCTGCGGGCTAACCAGCGGACGCAGCGTTTCGACCGCGGCAACCGCGTCGATGTGGCGCAGGCGGATGATTTCGGTGACGAACTGGTTTTGCGCCGCACGGTCGCTGCCGATGCGTCCCGGCTGCGCCGCGGCGCCGTCGATCGGCTGGACGCGGTAGCTGCCGTTCGGCCCCGGAACGGCGACGAGGCCGTTCGACCGCAATGTCGCGAGGAAAATCTCGAAATATTCGCTGCGCGACAACGGCCTGTCGGTGACGACCGACACCTTGCCGTTGACGCGCCCGTCGATGACGAAGGTCCGCCCCGTGATACGCGCCGCATCCTGGATAAAGGCCCGGATGTCGGCGTCGCGGACGTTCAGCGTATATTGCGCCGATACCGCAGTCGGCGTGGCCGAAATCAGGGCCGCTGCAAGCATGAGAGAAAGTTTGAGGCGCATAAAACCTATTGCTTCGAGAGAAAGATGGCGACGGGAACCACGCTGGCGCCGCGTTCGACTTCAAGCGACAATCGCGCGCCCGGCGCGATCTGGTTGGCAAGCGACGCGGCATCGCCCGCCGAACCGATCGGGCGGCCGTTGACCGAACGAATCACATCGCCTGGACGCAGGCCCGCCGCGCGGAATATCGCGCCATCGCCCTGCGGCTGGACGACCAGCCCGGTGACGCGGCCGTTTTCCGTGCGCGGGGCAAAACCGACACCCGCCTTAAGGCCGGTCGGCGACATTTCGCCGCTCGCCGACATCGCATTGGCGGCGGCCGTCGACCCAGGATCGGGCGTCGGCGCGGGCAGCGGGCTTGCCGGGGCCGCCGCTGCCGCGTCTCCACTCTGGTCGAGGAACAGGCTTTCACGCGCGCCGCCGCGGTCGAGCAGCACATGGTCGAAGGCGACACCGACGAGCTTCACGCCCGGCGCAATCTCGTCGCCGATGGCATAGCTGTTCTGCACCCCGTCTTCGCCCGCGATGATCGCCGATCCGCCACCCGTCGCTTCATTGATGTTGATACCGAACAGCGTGAGGCCGAGCGCGGTCACCGTTGCCGAGGCGGGGCCTTGCGCGCTGCTGCGGAAATAGGGATCGAAGCCCGAAAAGAGCGCACGGCGCTCGGCGGGCGAGGCGATCACCGCGGCTTGCGGCTGCCAGGCGCCGAGCGGAGACAAGGGTGTGAGCAGCGTCCAGAGCAGGCGGACAAGCTGCCAGATCAGCAAGGCGGCGAGCAGGCCGACCAGCAACGCCGGCCAGATTTCGCGCGGCGAACGCGTGCCGCGGCGGAGCCACAAGGGCAGCGCGCGCGGCAGCCGAACGGCCGATCCGGACATCAGCGTCGCCATGAAATCGTCCCTGTCCCCCAACTGAAAGAAGCCGTGCTGCGAATCGCCTAGGGGCGATTGATGACAATCAGTTGACCGGAAGATTACAGTTTTTTGTCAGCCGGGCGAGTCCGCTGAGGTGGACCGCAGCCCTCCCCGCGCCGCCGGCCCGGGGAGGTTTTCGGAATATCAGAATTTCAGCGAGGCGCTGAGCGAGAAGGTCCGGCCCAGCTTGTAACGGTTGAAATAGACCTTGTTGTCGCCCGATTCCTGCACTTCCTGATATTTGCGGCCGGTCAGGTTGCGCGCTTCGAACTTCAGTTCGATTTCCTTGTTCAGCAGCGACACGCCCTGACGCGCGACAAAGTCGAGCTGGATGCCCGGCTTTTCCTTGAGGTCGGGCTGAAGCGACGGACCGCGGCTGGTGACGCGCGGGCTGGCATAGGTCAGGAGCAGGGTTTGCTGCGACAGCTTGTCCTGATCCTCAAGACCGATTTGCAGATTAACCAGATGATCGGACTGGCCGGTCATCTTCGACCCGTCGAAGAAATAGTTGCTCGCATCCTGCACCACGCCGTTGATGACGGTGGTGTCGTCCGCGCCGACCTTGATCTCCGATTTGGTGAAGGTGTAATTCCCGATCAGGACCAGGCGGCGGCTGGCCCAAAAGGGCGAATCCGACAGCGTATCGAGCGGGAAATATTTCTGCGCTTCGACCTCGACGCCATAAAGCGTGGCCTTCGGTGCGTTGGCGTAGCTGGTGTTGACCGATGAATCCGAAATCGAGGTATAGGTCTCGATCGGCCGGTCGATCGATTTGTAGAAGCCCGCCGCGGTAAAGCGCTGATCCTTGGCGAAATACCATTCATAGCGCAGTTCGGCGTTCCACAGCTCGCTGTCGGTCAGCGACGGGTTGCCGCGGAACAGGCGGTTCGATTCCGGATCCTGATAGACCTGCGCGACAAGCTCGCGGAACTGCGGCCGCGCGATCGTCTTCGACCCGTTCAGGCGGAGCTGCATGTCGGGCGCGACTTCCCAGGTCAGCGTGACCCCGGGAAGCCAATAGTCGTTGTTCAGGTTGGTTTCGACGATCGAGCTGCCGCCCGTCCCGAACAGATCGACCGGAACGACCGTCTGCTTGCCATCTTCGTAACGAACGCCGGCGTTGATGTTCACGCCGGGCACCAGCTCGGCCTGAAGCTGCGCATAACCGGCATGGGTCGTGAGGTCGGCCGCGAATGCCGCAGTGCCGTCCTGCGCCGAGGTCTCGATCAGCGAGATGTCATAAAGCTGGATCGTCGCGTCGGAGAGCAGATAGTCCGGGCGAAGCTGCGTCACCGCAACGGGCAGTCCCGACGCGCGGAACTGGAACGCCCGGCGGACCGAGGTGCGATGCGTGTCGGTATAGGCATAGCCGACCGTCGCGGTGATGTGCGAAGCGAGTTCGTACGACAGGTCGACACCGCCGGACCACAGATTCTCGTTGAGATCCGAGAAAGCGATCGTCGCATCCCCGCGATTGCCGCCAAGGTCGTTGACGAACTTGTCGCCGGTGGGATCCTGTTCGGTCGGCAAATTGGTACGGACATAGGTGAAGCCGCGTTCGTAGGGCGCCTCGCGCTGCGAATTGGCATAGGCACCGCGCAGGTCGACCTTGAGCCGGTCGAAATGGAATTCGCCGACGAACTGGGTATTGATCAGCTGGCGCTCGTACCAGGCGGTGTCCTGCTTCATGATGTCGCGGCCGACCTGGTTCGCATCGGTACCGAGGGCGAGGCGCGCCTGTTTCAACGTGTCGCGGATATAGAGATTGGTCCAGCGCAGCTTGTGCTCGCCAAGTTCCAGCCCGAAACCGAGCAGCGCGTTCACCACGACGCGATTGTCGGTGACGACGCGGTTATAGCTGGTCTGCGGATCGCCCGACAAATCCTGTTCGACCGACGTCTGTTGCAGCGTGTCGCGCGTGCGCCACTTGTTGCTGATGCCGGCGGTCGCGATGATGCCGAGCTCGCCATTGGCAAAGGGGATCGTCGTGCCGCCGGTGATGCCCGCCGACCAGTTGACCGGGATATGGTTATTCTGTTGCAGCAGCGTCGTGGGCGCGTTGACCAGTTCCATCTGGATCGCTTCCAGGTCGTCCTGCGTGAAATCGGCGCCTTCGAGGATCGGCTTGCCGCTCGCAAGGGCCGCCTTGAGCAGCGGCGGGATGTCGCGCGTGCCGT